>NZ_JBDMZG010000108.1:0-9539 GCF_039769035.1 Pacificibacter sp. | reverse complement strand
GCTTACAGCGCATCTCAGAGGCTAATCTGAAGCACGGGCGGCAGACGAAAGAAAAGCTGGCAGCCCAGCGCCATGCGGCAAAGGTCGGGCGTCGGGTTCTAGGTGAGTTAAAGCGGCTTGAGCGCCAGCTCGAGGATGCGGGGCTTATGCCTGATGACGATTAAGGGTTTACCGCCAAACGAATGACTTCAGGGCTGGTTTTGAAGTAGCGAAATGGAGAGTGTTTTGTCATTTACGGACGCTACAAACCCACCCTGCCCGCTTCAACCAAGTTTAATCTGACAGTACCTTCATATTCGTTTCCCTCCAGCTTATTGAATTTGTTTAAAACATATACCAAAGTTGTAGGGCTGGTCTATTTCCCTCAAAACTGCCAACATGACGTAAAAGCTACTCTAGAGAGGGATGTTATGAGCAAGTTTATTATCGCGCCGCACATGCGCTTGCATGAGTGGATTGCTGTCGAGAAAGGCTATTTTGTTGAGGTCGGTCTCGCATATGAGTTAGAAGATCAATTGCTGTCTGCCACAGGTGATCGCCACGATCTCGGGGATCGCGTTGGAGCGTATCAGACCTTTGAAAAAGGGCGTACTTGTGACGTCAGTTCAGCGTGCCATTGGACAGTCAACGTCGCGGCTGCGTCGGGTCATGGCAAGCTATATGCGAACGCATATTCTGTCTCGCCCTGTGGGATCTTCGTTCCAAATGACAGTGATATCGAAACGCCTGAAGATCTCGCAAATGTGCCAATTTCAGTAGGTTTCCAATCGGGCAGTCACTATTCGACTATCCAAGCCCTTGAGCCATTCTTGTCGCATAACGAGATCAATCTCAGCTTTGCTGATGGCCTCCTTTTCAAGCGGATGGAGAACCTGATCGATGGAGTTGTGCCTGCGGTCAGCTTGTTCAGCGGGCCTTACTATTTCATGGAGCAATTGGGATATCGCAAAGTGCTCGATACCTCGTTCATGATGGCGGCAATGGTCTCAGAAGATGCAGAACTTGAAGATGTTGAAAAGTATTTCAGCGCGCTGCGTATGGCGCAAAAGGACATCGATTTGCGCCAAGAGCTTTACACGCATTACTATCGCAACGAATTCCCAGAGCGCTTCAAAGATCAGATGGATACGCGTCTGTTCGGACCTGGTGAGCGCATTGTGTTTGAACCTTATTCGCGTGAAATCTTTGATAAATCGCGGGAATGGATTGCCGAACGTAACATCTTTGAAGATGGGCTTGGTGAGCTGACCTACGAGGAGTCTATCGTCGCGTCAAAGATGGCAGAACCAGCAGAGTAAAATCCGCGTACTCGAAAATCAATTAACAAATGCATTGATTTAACGTACAGGTTCAATGCACTATTTATAGATAAGGCTCTCCGACCGCAAACGAGTCGGCATCGTAATGGGCCATCTGACACAACGATTCAGGGAGAAATCTATGTATAGAAGAAGCCTTTTTGGCCTTGCAGCAGCGTTAGCTGTCGCCGGCACGTCCTTGTTTGCTCAGGATATGATCAAGATCGGTGCGATTGCACCTAAGACTGGCCCGCTTGCGGGTGGCGCTGTCGTAACACAGTGGCCCAACGTGCGCCTTTGGGTGGAAGAAGTGAATGCACGCGGCGGTCTGGACGTTGGCGGCGAAATGAAGATGCTCGAATTGATCGAGTATGACGACAAAACCAATCCTGGCGAGCACATCAAACTGGCGCAGCGTCTTGCGACGCAGGACAAAGTTGATTTCGTGGTTGCCCCATATGGTACTGGTTTTAACATCGCGACCGCGCCGATCTATGGCAAGTTCGGCTATCCGATGATTGCGGTCTCTGCGATCACTGACAAGATGGAAGAGCTGACAACGCGCTATCCAAACCTGTTCTTCACGCTTGGGACCACGACGGCCTTCGTGGACGGTGTAAAAGAGATCCTGATCGAGCAACGTGACGCTGGTGAAATCGGTAACGAAATCGCGATGGTCAATGTGGCTGACGCCTTCGGTATTGAGCTTGCTGATCGCGCACGCGAGCTATTCGGCGAAGCTGGTTTCGACATTGTCTATGACAAGTCTTACCCTCTGGGCACACCAGATTTGAGCCCTGTAATGAAGGGTGCCAAAGAGAGTGGCGCAAAGGCGTTCGTTGCTTGGTCCTACCCACCAGACAGCTTCGGACTTGCCGAGCAGGCGATTATCGAAGACCTCGACGTAAAACTTTATTACTCTGCAGTTGCGACGAGCTTCCCAGCGTTCAAAGGCGCTTATGGCAACAAGATTAACAACGTCTTGGGTGCTGGCGGTACCAATGTGGATAATCCAGCGATCGCGGCCTACCGCAAAGCACATATGGATATCACGGGCAAAGTCGCGGACTATTGGGCATCCGCCAACACATACGCGTCTTTGCAGATCCTAGAACAAGCGATTGTTGGCGCAGCCACGCTCGATCGTGAAGTTGTCACTCAGTATATCAAGGACAACTCGTTTGAAACGGTGATGGGCGAGCTGAGCTTTACCAACAACTTCTCCAATACCTTCTGGTCCGTAGGCCAGTGGCAAGATGGCGTCTTTCGCGGTGTGAAGGGATCTAACGTGATCGGCGCGGTACCTGTGCGCGCAAAAACCGGTTGGTCTGATTAAAAAGAACTGGCACGGGCGGGGACTTTCCCGCCCGACCACTCTCGGGAGATCTAATGCTCGACATACTCGTTTCCGGCCTGCTTTTGTCAGGCACCTATGCGCTTGTCGCGATGGGTCTGAACTTGCAATACGGCGTTGCACGGATCATGAACCTCGCCAATGGCGAGGTGTTGGTCTTGGGGGCTTTGGCTGCGTTTTGGCTTTATACAACGGCGCAAATCAGTCCGATCCTCACGGTTATTCTTGTGATCCCCGTCGCTTTTATCGGCAACTGGTTGATCTATCGTTTCCTGCTGACGCCTCTTGTGCGCCGCTCCAAATCGCAAGGCGCGCTTGAGGTTGATAGTATCCTCGCCACCTTTGGCATGTCGTTCATTTTTATCGGCATCATGGTGTCGATTGAGGGCGGCTTCTTCTTTTATAAATACCTAAGCGAGCCGATCTCCATTTTGGGATCCACCACATCGCTGAACCGCCTCGTCGCTTTCTTGCTCGCGGTACTGATCGCCGCCGCGCTCTATATTTGGCTGCATTACTCACGCCCCGGCGTTGCAGTGCGCGCGGTGTCTGTGTCTACAGAAGCCTCTGGTCTTGTGGGCATCAACGTGCCACGCGTTTCGGCTTTGACTTTCGCATTGGGCGGCACCATCACCGCCGTAGGCGGCGCGTTGATTTCGACCTTCATCACGCTAGACGCCTCAATCGGTGTAGTCTTTACGCTCAAAGCCCTGATCATCGTCATCATGGGCGGCGTGGGCGAAATTCGCGGCGCGATTGTTGCGGCGATCATCCTTGGCCTTGTGGAGACAGGTGTCGCCACTTTGGTTGATCCAGGCCTGACACTTGCTGCCGCCTATTTCATCTTCGTTATCATCCTGTTGTTCCGCCCCCAAGGCCTGTTCGGGAGACGTGCAGTATGAATCCTGCAACCGTGCAAGAGCTTATCTGGGCAGGTGTGCTTGTCGCGCTCGCTGCGTTCTGGCCGATGATGTCCAATGGCTATTGGCTCGGGATTGGCGTGGATGTGATGATGTACACGGCGCTTGCCACATCGTGGATGCTATTCTCTGGCCCGACGCATTATATATCGCTCGCCTCTGCTGCGTTCTTCGGGGTTGGTGGCTTTGTCGTTGGCTCTGGGATGAGCGATTATGACGCGAGTTTCTGGTCGATGCTGGCGCTTTCTGCGGTCATCGGCGGTGTGCTTGCCGCGCTGATCGGACTTGCGACGCTGCGTTTGTCTGGGGTCTATTTCGTTATATTCACGCTGGGTTTAGCAGAAATGATCCGCAATCTGGTGAGCTGGGTGCAGAACAATTTCCTCGGCTCGCGCGGCCTTTATGTTCTGACGGAATTCACCGATGCACATCTTTATTGGATGCTGCTTCTGACCGCGGGTTGCGTCTACCTGCTGGGATGGATAATCAGCCGTTCGCGTCTTGGCTTTGCGCTGCGTATTATTGGCGGCGATGAAACCGTCGCGCGTCATGTTGGCATCAACACCGCCATGGCCAAGGTAATCCTGTTCACCACCACTGGCGTTTTCGGTGCCATCGTCGGAGCTATTATCGCCCCGCGTTGGAGCTACATCGAACCCAATCAAGTCTTCTCCCCGCAGCTGAGTTTCTTCGTCGTCATCATGGCGCTTTTGGGCGGCTCAGGACGGCTTTGGGGGCCAGTGGTTGGCGTGATCCCGTTTTTGTTGATCTGGAACTGGGTCGATTCAAACTTCCCTAATCAGTCAATCTTGGTTCTTGGCGTTGCTTTCTTGGTGATCGTCTACTTCCTGCCGCACGGTTTTGTCGGACGGATCGAACAACTACGCGCGCGCGCAAGGGGGCGTTAATGAAGCAGGCCGGCGCAGTCCTTTCAGTCAAAAATATCACTAAACGCTTTGGTGGATTGGTGGCCGTTTCGAACATGTCGTTCGATGTGGCCGAACATGAGATGGTTGGCATCATTGGGCCTAACGGCTCTGGCAAGACGACGATGATCAATATGATCTCAGGGGTCTTTGCCCCTACGGATGGTCGGATTTCGCTACGTGGGCGTTTGATCTCTGACGCGGCTCCGCAAATTATCGCCCGCGAAGGAGTGGGGCGCACGTTTCAATTGGTGCGTTTGTTGCCAGGTCTTTCCGTTTTAGAAAATGTTATGGCAGGTGCAGTTTACGGCCACAAACGCCGTTGGGGTCGGGAAGCCGAAGATTTCGCGCATAGCGTTTTGGAGCGTGTCGGCATGGACGCGATGAGCCACGCGCCTGTGTCCTCGCTCACCTACATCGATCAAAAACGCGTCGAGCTGGCGCGCACATTAGCTGGCGAACCCAAGGTTTTGTTGCTGGATGAATGGCTCGCGGGGTTGAACCCAACCGAGCTTGAGACAGGAATTGAGCTGATCCACAACCTGCGCAATGAGGGCCGCACTATCGTGATGGTCGAACATGTGATGGACGCGATCCGCTCGCTGTGTGATCGCTGTGTGGTCATGTCATCAGGTGCTAAAATCGCCGACGGCACAACCGATGATGTGCTCTCTGACCAAGACGTGATCCGCGCTTATCTGGGGGATGACGATGCTTGAAGTCACCAACCTCTCTGCGGCCTATGGCCAGCATCCATCGCTGAATGATATATCAATCAA
The DNA here is from genome assembly GCF_039769035.1 of Pacificibacter sp. Classification (NCBI taxonomy): domain Bacteria; kingdom Pseudomonadati; phylum Pseudomonadota; class Alphaproteobacteria; order Rhodobacterales; family Roseobacteraceae; genus Pacificibacter; species Pacificibacter sp. The sequence goes on along the minus strand of NZ_JBDMZG010000108.1, from coordinate 4,262 downwards.
GGTGAACACGGGCGAAGTTGTCGTTATCCTTGGGGCAAATGGCGCTGGCAAATCGACGCTGTTACGCGCGATTTCGGGGATTTGTGAGGGCAAGGTTTCAGGTGACGTGACGTTGAACGGAGAGAGCCTGACAGGCCTGTCTTCTGACGCAATCGTCGAAAAAGGCGTGGCGCTTGTACCGGAAGGTCGTGGGATCTTTGGTGATCTCACAGTGAAAGAGAACCTGCTGCTGGGCGCATATTCTGCCGGTGCACGCGAAACGGAACGCGAAAATCTTGAGCGCGTTTTGATGCAATTCCCTAAGCTGCGCGAACGGCAAGGCCAGATCGCGCGCACAATGTCGGGGGGCGAACAGCAAATGGTTGCGATTGGCCGCGCGATCATGTCTGCGCCTGAGATTTTGATGTTGGATGAACCCTCCTTGGGTCTGTCGCCGCTACTGTGCAAAGAGCTGTTTCAGAACCTGACCCGTGTGAAAGACCTTGGCATCGGAGTGCTGTTGGTTGAGCAGAATGCAAAGCAAAGTCTCGCAATTGCGGATCGTGGATACCTTTTGGAAAACACCCGAGTCACCCATGAAGATACGGCTGCGCGCTTGGCCAATGACCCCGCGGTGCAGCGGGCTTATCTCGGTGTGGGCAGCAAGACTTCGGCAAGTCCATCGACGCGCTCCACTCCTCTTGTTGAAGTCACAAAATCAACCAAGCCGACTGGTAATCCCACGCCACGCCGCAGTGCGGATCAACAAATTGGCGGTTCCATTGATGATCTGGTCGCGGTGGCGACAAAGACCTCTGCAGAAGCACCGCGAGGTTCTGCGCCAAAGACAATGGCAGCCGCACGTCAACTGGCGAGCTCCACGATCGAAGTGGTATTGAAAGACATCGAACAAGCCGCAATGAACGCCCGTCGCCGGGCACCGCGCGAGCCGCGTGCATCCATTCCATCCAAGGCCGTGACAGAGCAAACCTCAGCGCCGCCTCCCGTCATTGAAGTCTACAAACGCCCACGCGTCGAGGTTTACCGCCGCCGCCCATCGGGCCAGTTCGAAAGGGATTGATGTGTTAGACATGACCGCCTCCGCCCCCGCGATTAAAGGGATTTATATCGATGGTCAGTGGCATCAAACGCCGCGCCAGTTTGATGACATTAACCCAAATGACGGCGCGCTTTGGGCGCGCATTCCTGACGCCACGGGGGCCGACACAAAACGCGCGATTGATGCGGCGCAAGCGGCCTTTCCAGCCTGGGCTGCGCTGAAGTTTCAAGAGCGCGCTGATCTGATGCTTAAGGCCGCAGAGATCATCGAACGCCGCGCTGGTGATTATATCCCTGCTGCCCAGTTCGAAGGTGGCGGATGGTATGGCAAAGGGGTCTATGAGACCAAGGTCATGCCAGAAATGTTCAAAGCTGCCGCCGCCGCGTGCTATACGCCGATTGGTGAAGTACTCCCCTCGCTACATGGCAAGGTCTCCAACGCCGTGCGCACGCCCATGGGCGTGATCGCGATCATCACGCCTTGGAACATGCCGGGCATTTTGGCGACGCGCCCCTTTTCAGTGCCGATGGCGATGGGTAACACGATTGTGCTGAAACCCTCTGAGGATACGCCTTACCTGGGCGGTTTGTTCTTTGCGGAAGTCATGGAGGAAGCCGGCGTGCCGCCCGGTGTTTTCAACGTCATCACCTGTTCGCGTGATAATGTGGCCGAGGTCGGAGATGAGATGGTCGACAACCCTAAGGTCAAAGGAGTGGCCTTCACTGGTTCTGCTGCGGTGGGTCGGCGCATCGCTGCAAAATGTGGGGCGCATCTAAAAAAGGCGTGTATCGAGCTTGGCGGCAAAGACAGTCTTATCGTCCTTGAAGACGCAGACATGGAGCGCGCGACATCCTCTGCAAGCTTTGGCGCGTTCATGCATCAGGGCCAAATCTGCATGAGCGTTGAAAAGGTGTTGGTGCAAGAAAAGGTCTATGAAGAGTTTATGAAAGGCTTCGTTGCGCGCGCGTCTAAACTGAAGACGGGCAATACCGCTGACAAAGCCAATGTGATCGGCCCATTGATTAACGAACGTCAAGTGGAGCGCGTGAAGCACCAGCTTGATGATGCCGTCGCGAAGGGTGCCAAAATCGTGCTTGGCGGTGGTGTCAATGGACAGTTTGTGGAGCCTACGATTGTTATCGATGTCACCTCCGACATGGACATTTGGCGCGATGAGACCTTTGGCCCTGTCGCTGTGGTCACCACGTTCAAGACCGACGCCGAAGCGATCGCGATGAATAACGACACGGAATATGGTCTGTCAGCGGGCATTATCAGTCGCGATGAGTACCGCGCCATGGACATCGCGCAGCATTTGGAAACGGGCATGTGCCATATCAACTGCTCACCTATCAACGACGAAGCCCACGCACCGTTTGGCGGCACCAAAGCCAGCGGCTTGGGACGCTATGGCGGTCGATGGTCGCAAGAAAGCTTCTCTGAAACGCGCTGGATCACGCTGGATCGTGGCCAAAAACAATATCCTCCGGTGTTTTGAACATGAAAGATATAGTAAAAGGCAAACGCATTTTGGTGACGGGCAGTTCCTCAGGGATCGGTCTTGAGACGGCCCGCCTGCTGTCCGAACAAGGGGCCGAAGTTTTGGGCGTCGATATCAATAAGGGCTTCGATCACGTTGATGAGTTCTACCGTGCGGACCTCTCAGATCCGCGCACCATTGATGCCCTGATTGATGTGCTGCCAGAAGACATTGATGGGTTGGTAAACAATGCGGGGCTTCCGCCAACGCAGCCTGCCAATCGATTGTTGTTGGTGAACTGGCTGGGGCTGAAGCGTCTCACCCATGGACTCATTCCGAAACTAACCGATGCAGCGAGCATCGTGAATGTCGCCTCGCTTGCAGGGCATGGCTGGCCGAATGCGGTTGATGCGATCAAAGCGGCGGAGCATCTGGATTACCACAATCTTGATGAGTTTATCGAACGCTGGAAAGTGTCATCTGAGGGCGGTCGCAGCTACTTCTTTTCCAAAGAGTTGCTGATCACATGGACCATGCAGAACCGCTGGACGTGGCGCGATCGCGGCATTCGCATGAACGCGGTCAGCCCGGGGCCGGTGGATACGCCAATCCTAGCCGACTTTATCCAAACGCTCGGCGCGCGTGCGACAGAGGACCGTGACACGATGGATCGGCCCGGCACACCCGAAGATATTGCCCCTGTGATTATGTTCCTTTTATCGGACATGACACAGTGGATCAGAGGTTTCAACATTCAGGCCGACGGTGGCATGGCGTCAAATCTGACCTGCCGCGCGCACGGTTTATAGGGAGGGGAAAAGATGGGGCTCATTGGCTGGATCATTCTCATAGTCATTCTTTTGGCAATCATCATCGCACTTGCTGCTTGGTGGTATGAGCGGGGCAACAACGAAGTGTCGCTTTTGCGGACTGGCGTAGGGGGGCGTCGCGTCGTGATCGATGGCGGCGTGCTTGCGATCCCCTATTTCCACGAAATCAGTCGCGTGAATATGCAAACTCTGCGCCTCGATGTGGATCGACGCGGAGATTCATCCTTGATCACGCAAGATCGCTTACGTGTCGATGTTGGCGCGGAATTCTACGTCTCTGTCATCCCTGACGAGGATTCAATCACACGTGCGGCGCAAACCCTTGGCAAGCGCACGTTTCAACGAGATGAGCTGCGCAATTTGATCGACGGTATGCTGGTCGATGCTTTGCGCTGTGTTGCGGCACGTATGTCGATGGATGAGCTTCATGAGAACCGCGCGCAGTTTGTTGGTGAAGTGCGTGAAGGGTTGAAAGACACGCTTGCGCGCTACGGACTGCAACTCGATAGCGTGTCCTTGACCGGTCTCGATCAAACACCATTTTCATCTTTGGACGAGAACAATGCATTTAACGCGGTAGGAATGCGCAAACTGGCAGAGGTCATTGCAAAATCCAAAAAGGAGCGTGCAGAGATTGATGCAGACAGCGAGGTGTCGGTGCGTCGCGCGTCTATGCAAGCCTCGCGTCAACGTCTTGAGATTGATCTAGAAGAACGCCGTGCAGAGATCGCGCAGCAACAAGAGATCGAAACACTCGCCGCCGCTCAGATCGCAGAAGTTGCGAAACGTAAAGCCGAGAGCGAGCGCGCGGCGACAGAAGCCAAGATTGACATGGAACGCTCAATCCAAGCGGCTGAAGTAGAGCGGGAGCAAGCGCTCTCTATTGCCGAGCAAGATCGCGAGATTGCAATTT
>NZ_JBDMZG010000107.1:0-70928 GCF_039769035.1 Pacificibacter sp. | reverse complement strand
TATCGGATCGTGGATCAAAATACGCGGTCTCTGGCGGGCCTTGCGCGTCTGCGGATGAGGCCAAGGCCTTCATCAAAACCCTGTGCAAAACCAAAAAATTCGCGAAGGCCACCCACAACACATGGGGGCTTTTGGCAGGCGACACGCCGATCAAAAACGATGACGGCGAAAGTGGCGCTGGCATGGTGATTTTGCGCATGCTGGAACGCGAAGAGCTGCGGAACCATATTGTGGTCGTCACGCGCTGGTACGGCGGCAAGCACCTTGGCGGCGACCGTTTCCGCCACGTCCAAGACGCCGTGCGCCACTACTTGGACAACCGCGCGTCTTAGGCGGCTTTGCGAGCCTGACGCCGGATGTGCCAGCGGTAAATCAAGGGCGCCAGCACATGATCATACAGCGCCTCACTGAGCGGCAGCACCACAGGCCAGCCCGTCACCCGCGCCAGCCATTTGTATTTCGGCATCTGCGCCCAGAGCACCCGAAACGCGGGAATGCCCGACACCAACGCGCCCTCATGCGCCACATAAAGCCTGCGTGCCGCTTGATCCGCCGTTAAATTCCAACGCTGCAAGGCGCAAGAATTCAGATCATCAAAGCGGATCTCAAGCGCATTCTGCGCCGCATAGTCCGCGTAGTGCGAAATCTCGAAATTGCACACGGGACACTCGGCGTTGAACAACACGGCGGTGTTTGTATCTTCAGAGGGCGTTTTCTGCGTCATGCTCTTAATCTAGGGCGTATCTTGCAAACAAACAGTCTATTTCGCTGCGACATTTTCCACAGCGCCGCCAGCATCACGCCACGCGCTAAATCCGCCCTCGATATGGGCCACGTTGCCAAACCCCATGTCCTGCGCGGTCTTGGCCGCCAAAGCGGATCGCCACGCAGAGGCGCAATAGAACACGATCTGTTTGGCCTGCGATAAGATAGGTTTATGATACGGACTGGTCGGATCAATCCAAAATTCAAGCATCCCACGCGGACAATGAAACGCGCCTTTGATCTTGCCCTCCCGCTCCAACTCCCGCCTGTCGCGCAGATCAACGATCAAAGTATCTGGATCACCCACCAGCTCCACCGCAAGCTCCACAGGGATCGTAGAGATCTGGTCGTAGGCCTCACTGAGCAGGTCTTGATAGGTCTTGGTCATGATGATGCGCTCCCTTTGGGGGAGAGGGTGCTTGATCGTGGCAAAACGGTCAAGGATTTGAGGGTTTTGTTAGGATGTCCCGTCTAAGCTTTGCCCCATGAAATTTGCACCGCCACTCCATCCAACGCTCTCTTGGGCCTTGTCCGTTCAGGTCTGGGCCTTTGTGCTGTTCCACCTGACTGTTGCTTTGTTTTCCCACGTCGGTTTTGCACGTGTCGTGGCTGAACATGGCTGGGTTGGTGATGCCGCCTATGTGATTGGTCGACTTGGGGCACTTTATGGCCCTGTGCTGCTCTATGTCTGGGCCTGCTTCAACCCCGCTGCGAACAAGGCGATAATGCTCGGGTTTGCGATCGTCACCTTGGCCTCAGCCTATGTGCTGATCTATCCCGTTTTGACGGGGGTGTTGCAGCTTTTGGGGCAGTTCGATGCCTTTGGCGTGTTTTGGTTTGAGCATTTGGCGAAGCCGTCCGACTAAGCAAACCCTACAGATTTCAAGCGCCGCACTCACGTCTCTCCCCGAGCGATGCATGCATCGCTCAGCGCCCGACCCTCCCCGTCACGCCAAAGGCGTGCTTCCAGCACGACAGGGCGCTTTCAGCACCCACCCAGGGTCAGGCGCTGGTCAAGCATATAGCTGCAAAGCTCTCTCAAGTTTGTTCAGCGTAATTGGAAATGCTTCTATTTCCTTTGCTAAGTCGCCTTGCTTTTTTTCAGGGCACGTCAATCCTTGGTTCTTGAAGGCCCTCGAAAGTTGCCTTGAAGACAATACAAATAAGCCAATCTCATCCTTGCGTCCACGCGCATAGCTATATGCAGCTTCAATTCTAAGGAAATTGGTGACCCACTGGAGGCTGCTATAGATAGCTACATCCCCAGTACATGTACGAACTTTTTCATTTTTAAATGTCCAATGGGTTTCAGCAAACAAAAGTCGGCTGCAGAGAATTTGGTATTCTGAGACGATTTTGGAAAGGTGTGCTGCGTTTTCTTTGTCAGCATACATAATATTGTCACGAATATTTTGTAGTATTTCAGGATCTACTGTGACTTCGCGCAGCAACTCATCTGATTTCTTGCCTTCGTATTCCGAGTTCAGGCGTATCTCTGCGCCGCGCAGCATCACGCGAGAGAGCTCCAATAAAGTTAATGGAAGAACAGCTTTTGCAGCGCGTAGGTAGTCGTTGCGCTCTTCGCGTCGGTGAGATTCTTGCTGACGGACGGTCATTAGAACCCCGAAGGTCGCGAAGCCGGCTGCGAAAAGTGTTCCGAAAACGGTTGCTATGCCCACTATGTTTGACTTGGCTGAAGGTGAAAAATCTGATCCAAGAAATAGCGCGAACAGAGTTCCAAGAATAAACCCAATCAATACACCAAATGAAAAATTTTCAAAGAAATTCAATAATTTGCGTAATATCGCCACGTTTCAATGCCCTTTTAAGTGGTGGCAAAATCACCACCGCCGATTTCGTGCATTTCGGAAAACAGTCTCCCAGACTGTTTTCTATTTCGAAATGCAACCCCACAAATCATACTCCCCAGCCTCATCGACCTCGACAGTCACCAAATCCCCGACACTCAAACCCTCAGTGCCCTCATCAATAAACAAGTTCCCATCAATCTCGGGGGCATCCGCCTTGGTGCGACATGTGGCTATGCCGTCCGCATCAATATCGTCCACGATCACCTGCATGGTCTGGCCGACTTTCAAAGCCAGTTTGGCCTCTGAAATCTCTTGCGAGACTTCCATGAACCGTTCCCAGCGCTCTTGTTTCACTTCTTCCGCCACGTGATCCGGCAGCGCATTGGAGCGCGCGCCAGCGACGTTTTCGTATTTGAAGCAACCCACACGATCTAAATTGGCCTCTTTCAGCCAATCGAGCATATAGTCGAACTCGGCCTCGGTCTCGCCGGGGTAGCCGACGATAAAGGTCGACCGCAGGGTGATATCAGGACAATCCGAACGCCACGCGGCGATTTCATCCAGAACCTTGGCAGACGCCGCAGGGCGCGCCATGCGTTTCAATACATCAGGGTGACCATGCTGGAACGGGATATCCAAGTAGGGCAAAACAGCGTTGCTCGTGTCAGCCATCAGCGGGATCAGATCGCGCACATGGGGGTAGGGGTAGACATAATGCAAACGCACCCACAGATCATCAGCAGCGCCAAGTTGTCCCAACTCGCGGGTCAAGTCGGTGATGTGTGAACGCACCTCACGAGCTTCGCCGTTTTTAGGGGCCCACGGATGCGTAGAGTAACGACGATCCAAACCATAAGCCGACGTATCCTGCGAAATCACCAAAAGCTCTTTCACGCCCGCCTCGACCAATTTCTCAGCCTCGCGCAAAATCCCATGCACAGGGCGCGACACCAATTTGCCGCGCATGTCAGGGATAATGCAGAATTTACAAGCGTGGTTGCAGCCCTCGGAAATCTTCAGATAGCTGAAATGGCGCGGCGTCAAAGACACGCTCTGCGCAGGCAGCAAATCCACAAAGGGGTCAGGCGAAGGCGGCACAGCGCCGTGCACAGCATCCAAAACCTGCTCGTATTGATGCGGGCCTGTGACGGCCAGAACCTTGGGGTGCACACCGGTGATATACTCAGGCTCCGCGCCCAAACAGCCCGTGACGATGACCTTGCCGTTTTCCTGCAGTGCCTCGCCGATGGCCTCAAGACTTTCCGCCTTGGCACTGTCCAAGAACCCGCAGGTGTTGACCACCACAGCATCCGCGCCATTGTAATCATTTGAAATCGCATAACCTTCTGCGCGCAACCGCGTCAAAATGCGTTCACTGTCAACCAAGGCTTTGGGACAGCCCAAAGACACCATGCCGATGGTCGGCTGGTCTGCGCGGGCCTTCGCATTTGTTGCATCAACAAGCGGCGCAGGCGCCAGATCGGGGCGGAGATTCGGAGGATTTGTGCTCATATCAGAGCCATACACGGGAATCCGTCATGGGTGAAGCCTGTCCGCAAATGCAGCCCAATCGCACATGTGCGTGAGATGTCACATTCTGTTCGCAAAAAGGTCTCACGTTCGCATAAGTGTTTCGTTAGGGTGGAGCCAATTCTTAATTTCAGTCGGACAAACATCCCATGATGACCAATACCAAAACCAGTTATGGCGGTGTCGCCCGTTCTTTCCATTGGGCGATTGCGCTCTTGATTGTTACGGCCTTTGCGCTGGGCATCATTGGCGACAATATTCCGCGCAATGCTGACACTGTGGACACGCTGAAAACGCTGTATTCCGCGCATAAAACCATCGGCGTGACGGTGTTTTTACTGGCTGTTTTGCGGATTTTGTGGGCCTTGACCCAGCCGCATCCTGTGCCGCTGCATCCTGAGCGCAAGCTGGAAACGCTGGTGGGCGAGGTTGTGCACTGGGCGCTCTATGGTTCGTTGGTGATCGTGCCCCTGTCTGGCTGGATCATGCATGCCGCCGAAGTGGGTTTTGCGCCGATTTGGTGGCCTTTTGGGCAAACCTTGCCGTTCGTGCCAAAATCCGAAGTCGTCGCGCATGCTGCCGCAGCGGTGCACGGCACGGTGGTTTTCGTGTTGTTTGGCGCGATCGCTTTGCACATTGCTGGCGCGTTGAAACACGTGATTATTGACCGCGATGAAACATTGGCGCGCATGGCCAAAGGCTATCACGGTGGCGATCCGAATTATGCGGGACATAACAGCAAACTCGCGCCCATAGCGGCTTTGATCCTTTGGGCTGTTGTGATCGGTGGGGCTTTGACCTTGGGCCAAGAGAGCCATGACGATGACCACGCTGGGGCTGAGATATCCATGACGCAAACAGATGATGCGGCTTTGGCCTCTGACGCGCCGGAATGGACCGTGACCGACGGCAGCGTGACCTTCAGCGTCACCCAATCTGGTGCGCCGATTGAGGGCAATTTTGCGGCTTGGAACGCGCAAATCGCTTATGATGTTGAGACAGGCACTGGTTCCACTGTGGTCAATATCGACACCACGACTTTGACGCTGGGCTCTGTCACCTCGAATGCCACGGGCGCTGATTTCTTTAACACGGCGGCCTTTACCTCGGCCGTGTTTGCAGCGGATATCACGCGGCTTGAGGCAGGCCCTGCGCATGAGGCCACGGGCACGTTGACCCTTGTGGGGCAAACTGTGCCAGTGACGCTTGAGTTCACTTTGGACACCGATGGCAAGACCGCCAATATGCAAGGCACAGCCGCGTTGGACCGTCGCGATTTCGGGATGGGCAAGGGCTATACGGATGAGAGCACCGTGGGCTTTGGCGTTGATGTGACCGTCAACCTAACGGCGCAACTGGCCGAGTGATCGCCGCCATATTTTAAAGCAGAAAAAGGGGTGCTATATGCGCCCCTTTTTTATGGTCGCCTGCGCGGGTGAACTTAGGCCTCATCTGCGTCGTGATGTGTTTTAAGACCAAATTTGTCGGCCGCATCGCGCAGGGCTTGGGTCAGTAAAATCTGCCCCGTGCCCGTGCGATCCTCATGGCGAAACAGCAAGGCGATGTCGCGGTTGGCATTGGGCAGATCCAGTGGTTTGACCACAACTTCTTCGCGGTAGATCGCTTGGCGTCGCGCAAATAATTCGGGCAAGATCGCAACCCCGCTGCCTGTCGCTGCCATCAGCAAAACCGAATCCAAACTCGTGCCCTCATAATCGTCCGTCACCACGCCGCCGGTCTGTGCGGCCAGTGCATAAACGATGCGTGACAAGCGGTGACTGTTGTCGAGCGTCAACAACCGTTGCCCCATCAAATCCTGCGCAGTGGCAGGGCCATCAAGGTCCGCCAAAACATCGTCGGTGGCGACAGCCACCCAAAGGCTTTCATTAAACAGTCGCTTTTGGATCGTGTTGGGGTGATCTTCGGGCGTTGAAATGATCGCATCCAGCCGACCTGAGCGCAGGCCGATCTCAAGATCACGGGTGTTTTCCTCGCGCACGATGATGCGCAAATCAGGGTGGGTTTGGTGTAAAGTCTTCACAACTTGCGGCAACAGATAGGGCCCGATTGAGGGCAAGACGCCCAGACGTAGACGGCCGGAAAATACGGTTTCAGACATCATGGCGCGGCGTAAGTCTTGGACATCAGACAATATTTTTTGCGCCCGCTGTACGAACTCTTCGCCTTGGGCGGTGATCTGCACACCGCCGCGACTGCGTTCAAACAGGCGGATGCCCAGCTCATCTTCGACCAGCGCGATTTGCGCCGACAGGCTGGGCTGGCTGACGTTGAGCAGCTCTGCGGCCAATCCGAACCGCCCGAGGCGGTGGACGGTAACGATGTATTCTAATTGTCTGAGTGTCGGGCGCATTTCATAGTTTAAAACTATGTAATGATTATAAATCAAGTATTTTAATTATGAATGAGCCTCTGCCATGTGGTGCGCAGCACAACGGAGACACCCCATGCCCCCCATTTTTGACACACTTCTCGGCAACCTCATGGTGCCGACCATCCTGTTCTTTGTCCTCGGCCTGATCGCCGCCTTCGCCCGCAGTGATCTGTCTATTCCAGAAGGCGCGGCCAAATTCATGTCGCTCTATTTGCTCTTGGCCATCGGCTTTAAGGGCGGCAGCAGTTTGGCCGACTACGGATTGCACATCGATATGTTTGTAACCATCGGTCTTGGCGTCTTGCTGTCCTTTGCCTTGCCGTTCATCGCCTTTTTGCTGCTGCGGAGCATGACGCAGCTCGACACCATGAATGCCGCCGCCGTGGCGGGGCATTACGGGTCGATTTCCATCGTGACGTTTGTGGCCGCGACCAGCTTGCTGGAACTGACTGGCCTCACATATGACGGTTACATGGTCGCCGTCGCTGCCGCGATGGAGGTGCCTGCGATCCTGTCTGCGCTGTGGATCGCCCATAAGTTTTCGGGCCAAGGCGCGTCAGGTCCGGGCCTGTACCGCGATCTTTTGGCCAATGGATCGATCGTCTTGCTTGTCGGTGCCTTTGCCATTGGGGCTGCCACAGGGACCGACGGCATGGCGATGATCGCGCCTTTCGTGGTGACGCCTTTCACCGGTATCTTGTGTCTGTTCTTGCTGGACATGGGATTGAACGCGGGGCGTAGCCTTTTGAAGAACAAGCACCTGTTGTCGGCTGGCCTGTTTGCCTTTGGCATCTTGATGCCACTGATCGGCGCGATGTTGGCTTGGGTGCTTGGATCGATGGCGGGTCTGCAAGATGGCAGTCAGTTCTTGTTGATGGTGCTGTCTGCCTCGGCGTCTTATATCGCGGTGCCTGCGGCGATGAAGATCGCGCTGCCCAAGGCTGAGGCGGGGATCTATCTGACGCTGTCTTTGGGGGTGTCCTTCCCCTTCAACATCACCTTGGGATTGCCATTGTATTTGTGGCTTGCGGGGCTGTAAGGGGCGAAGATCCACAATATCACGCAATAAAAAGGCCGCAGGATCATCTCCTGCGGCCCTCTGTGTCTAAGCGGTAAAGCTTACATTGCTTTCATAGCTTCGATAGAGATCTCGATTGTTACTTCGTCGCCCACGAATGGTGCAAAGTTGCCAACGTTGAAGTCAGAACGCAAAACGGTTGTTGTTGCGTCGAAGCCAGCCCATGGCATTTTCGCCATTGGGTGCTCGCCCATTTGGTTCATTGTCGCGTCCAAAGCGACGGATTTTGTCACGCCGTTCAATGTCAAATCGCCAGTGATGATGCCTGTGTTTTCACCAGTCACTTCGATGCCTGTGGATTTGAAAGACACTGTTGGGTTTGCTTCAGCGTTGAAGAAGTCTGGGCTCAGGATGTGTGCTGTGCGCTCAGCCCAACCTGTGAACAGGCTGTCTGCTGGGAAAGCAACTTCAACGGAAGAGTTTGCTGCGTCTGCGTCGTCGAACATGATTGTGCCGTCGAAGCCTGAGTAGACGCCAGTCGTTGATGAGTAACCAAGGTGGTTCCATGAGAAGACGATTTGGCTGTGGGACGCGTCGAGCTTGTACTCTGTGACGTCTGCAACGGCAGCTGTTGCAAAACCAAGGCCAATAACTGTGGAAAGGAGAAGATTTTTCATGTGTCAGATCACTCTTTGTTAAACTGTGGGTAACGGGTCCAGGCACGTTGCTGCAAACTCTACCTTAAAGGCCGATCTGCACAACTGCGCCAGTCCAAACAGAATATGTGCGTTTGCGCACGCTTTTGCGCAGGGACGTGACTTTGCGCCTTAATACTTGGCTTTACGCGATCTCGCGACATGAAGAAGGGGGCGCGTGGCCCCCTTGTTCTGACGTAACTGTGATTTTTACTATTCTTTTAGACGCCACCCTGTCTTGAATATCCACGCCACGGCAGAGATGCAGAGGAACAAGAACAGCGAAATGGCCGCCAAAGACACGCCGACAGGCACGTCTGAGACCTCGAAAAACGCCCAGCGGAAGCCTGAGATCAGGTAGAGGACTGGGTTGAATTTGACCAAGGTTTCCCAAAAGCCCGGCAGCATATCGGCGGAATAGAAGGCACCGCCCAAGAACACCAAAGGCGTGACCACCAACAGCGGGATGATCTGCAACTGTTCGAAATTGCTGGCCCAGATGCCGATGATGAAGCCCAAAAGCGAAAAGCTGATGGCGGTCAAAACCAAGAACCCCAGCGCCCAGAACGGGTGGATGATGTGCAGATCTACAAAGAAGGTGGCCGTGATCAAGATCACGAATGCAATGATCATCGCCTTGCTAGCTGCAGCGCCGACATAGCCGAGCAGGATTTCGACGAATGAAATCGGGGCGGTGAACAGCTCGAATATGGTGCCAGTGAATTTGGGGAAATAGATCCCGAAGGAGGCGTTGGACAGCGATTGCTGCAACACGGTGAGCATGACCAAACCGGGCACGATAAAGGCCCCGTAGGAGATGCCGCCGACCTCTTGGATACGTCCGCCAATGGCGGCACCAAAGACCACGAAATACAACACTGTCGACAGAACAGGGGAAATGATCGATTGGCTCAACGTGCGAAAGAACCGTTTCATTTCAGAAATATAGATGGATTTTACGGCGAGCCAGTTCATGCTGTTTCCTCCACCAAAGTTAAGAACACATCTTCCAGCGAGCTTTGCTTGCTTTCCAAGTCGCGCACCGAAATGCCTTGTGCGGCCAAATCGGTGATCAGGCGCGTGATCCCTGTGCGCTCGGCGCGGGTGTCATAAGCGTAGGTCAGCGTCATCTTGTCCTCGGACAGTTCCAAATCGTAGTCGCACAGCGCTTCGGGTTTGCTGTCGAGCGGTGCTGCCAAAGACAGGTTCAAGGTTTTGCGTCCGAAGCTTTGCATCAGGTTTGCCGTGTCCTCGACCAACAGGATTTTACCGCCGTTGATCACGCCGATCCGATCCGCCATTTCTTCGGCTTCTTCAATATAGTGGGTGGTCAAAATGATGGTCACGCCACGATCGCGCAACTTGCGGACCACGTCCCACATGTCACGACGCAAGGCGACATCGACGCCGGCAGTCGGCTCGTCCAAAAACAGAACCTTGGGTTCATGCGACAAGGCTTTGGCGATCATCACGCGACGCTTCATCCCGCCAGACAGCGCTTGGTTTTTTGCGTCCTTTTTGTCCCACAAAGACAAGGATTTCAGCAGCTCTTCCAGAAAGGCGTCGTCGGGTTTTTGCCCAAACAATCCGCGGGTCATTTTGACTGAATTCCACACGGTTTCAAAGATATCCAAGGCAATCTCTTGTGGCACCAGACCGATTTGCGCACGCGCTTTACGCGGTTCACGTTCCACGTCAAACCCGTTCACTGTGACCGTGCCAGAGCTGATTTTAATCATGCCGCAGATCGCGCTGATCAGCGTGGTTTTGCCAGCACCATTCGGGCCAAGCAAAGCAATGATTTCACCGGTTTCAATATCAAGATTAACGGCATCAAGGGCAGGGGTGCCCGAGGCGTAGGTCTTGGTCAGGTCTTTAATCGTAATAATAGGGGCCATGATGGGCCTTTCACTTGTCGTCATTAGAGCGCGTTGGTGGACAATAATGTTAGATTGCGGTCTTGCCCAGTCCCGCCCTTGCACATCTGGTGTGCGCTCAGCGCACTTTCAGCTATACAGATCTGTCACTCACGTCTGTCGCCCACGAAAAAGCCGCTCCGAAGAGCGGCCTTTCAATTCTCAAACGCGGGTCGCAGCAGATGGTCGTGGTTAGCGGCGGCGATCGCGGCGCGCAGACATGGGCTGGAATGCCACGCCGACGTGCGCTTCGCAGTAAGGCTTGCCGGTTTGCGATGGCAGGCCACAGAACCAAAACTCGTCTGTCGCAGGGTCGCCGATTGGCCATTTACATGTGCGCTCGGTGAGTTCCATGACGGAAATGCGCTTGGCCTTCTTTTCGACCTCGGACACTTTGGCCAATGCTTCTGCCGGAATTTCATTGGCAGAGGGCTGTGGCGGCAAAGGTTGACCAGCAGGAATAATCGCGCGACGTGCAGGCAGGTTCGGCTTAGGTGCCGGTGCTGCAGGCTCGACCGGTTTGGCGGCCGCTGCGGGCTTGGCCTTTGGCTTAGGTGCTGCTGCGGCTTCGACCTTGGGTTTGGCTGCAGCCGCTTTAGGCTTGGCCGCCGTTTTGGCAGTCGACGTGGAGCCAGCGCGATTGGACAGGCCAAGGCGATGCACTTTGCCGATCACGGCGTTGCGGGTCACACCACCAAGCTCTTTGGCGATCTGCGAGGCTGATTGGCCTTCGCCCCACATTTTTTTCAATATTTCGACGCGGTCATCGGTCCAGGACATGGTCGTTCCTTGTACTTCGCAATTCCACCACGGCCAGCGCCGCAGGAATCACTTAAATAGTCGCGAGGGGCTCCTCGCTCAATTGGCGTGTATCCCTACACGGGGCAGCGCGGACGAGCAAGCAATTGTGCTCGTACCCGATACATTGCGGATTTGTGCAAAGGGCTTTTGCGCTGAAATCGTTTAGAGATCTCTTACTGCCTCTATTTTAAACACGATGAGACAGGTTACAAGCGTGTGCAGCGATTCATAAGAGGAATATCCGATGTCAAAGGCACTTAATGCGACTCAAACCGACGCTGGAATGGGCGTTCGGCGCTTTGGTCGGGTCAATTGGCTTGGTCTGTACACTTTGGCGCTGCGCGAAATTTTGCGGTTTACCACCGTGTGGACGCAAACCTTGCTGGCGCCTTTGATGACGGCAGGGTTGTTTTTGACCATCTTTACGCTGGCGATTGGCCCGAACCGTGGCGATGTCATGGGCGTGCCGTTCATGCATTTTCTGGCCCCTGGCATTTTGACAATGACTGTCATTCAGAACGCCTTCACCAATACGTCGTCGTCGCTACTGGTTTCAAAGGTGCAGGGCAATATTGTTGATACGTTGATGCCGCCCTTGTCGCC
Organism: Pacificibacter sp.; assembly: GCF_039769035.1. Taxonomy (NCBI): domain Bacteria; kingdom Pseudomonadati; phylum Pseudomonadota; class Alphaproteobacteria; order Rhodobacterales; family Roseobacteraceae; genus Pacificibacter; species Pacificibacter sp. Next base: position 59,397 of record NZ_JBDMZG010000107.1, on the reverse strand, counting down.
GCTGGAATTGGTGCTGGGCTATATGGCGGGCGCTTTGGCGCGCGGGCTGTTTGTGGCCTTGGGCATTTGGGTCGGCATGGCGCTCGCCTTTGGGCTGGGGCTGGCGCATCCGTTGTTTGCGCTGATCTTTATCACGCTTGGCGCGCTTTTGCTGGGGGGCCTGGGCATGATCGCTGGGATCGTGGCGCAAAAGTTTGACCAGATGGCGGCGATCACCAACTTTATCATCACGCCCTTGGCGTTCTTGTCGGGCACATTCTATTCGGTCGAAAACTTGCCTGTGTGGTTTCGCGCACTCACGCACGTGAATCCGGTGTTCTACCTGATCGATGGCGTGCGGTTTGGCATCATCGGGCGGTCTGACTCCTCGCCGATGTTGGGTCTGGCCGTTGTCGGGGCCTGCACATTCGCGGTCTTGCTGACCTGCTGGATTTTGATCAAACGCGGCACCAAATTGAAATCTTGAGCAGTGACGCGCGGTTTTGCATTTCCCGACCCTGCGCTCTGGGGTAAGGCTTTTGTAAGTTAATGATCCTTCGGAGCCGTCATGACCGAGACATCCACATCGCCGCTGCCTGCTGATTTGCCGCCTTTCGTGCATACGCTTTACGGGTATTTTGAACAGGGCCTCGCCTTGGCGCAGGGCTGGCTTTTAAGCCCCGCGGCGTGGTCGCAGTTTGCCTTGCTTTTGGTGGCGTATTTTGTGGCGCGGTATTTGTCAGCGCGGTTGTTGCCAAAAGTCACGACGTTTTTGCAGCCCAAAGACGACGAAGCCACAGGGCTGATCAATGAGGCACGCAGGGTCGCGATCCTGTTCTTGCCGCTGGGATTGCCGATTTTGGCCTATGTGTTCACAGGGATCGGCGAAAGCGTGACGCGGTCGGTCTTTGGCTCTGGCGCGGTGATCGCCTTTGGGAAACGCGTGTTCTTGCTTTTGGTGGTGCGTGCCTTTGTGCGCTCCATTCTCAAAGATCCGTTCCTCAAGCTTTTGGGGCGTTATGTCTTGATGCCAATCGCAGTGATCTATGCGCTTGGGCTGCTTGATCCTGTGATCCTGAAACTGTCCGAAACCATTGTGGGCGCAGGCAATATCCGCTTTTCCCTGCTGTCAGTTGTGCGCGGCGTGATCGCGGGCTCGGTGCTGTTTTGGTTGGGTGGTTGGTCCACGCGGCAAAGTCGCAGCTATATCGTTGCCCAAGAAACCCTGCGCCCTGCGACGCGCGAGCTGGCATCGAAAGCCGCAGAAATTGCCATTTTGGGCCTGTCGTTCTTGTTGCTGATGAACATCATGGGCATCAACCTGTCGACCTTGGCCGTCTTGGGTGGGGCCATCGGTGTTGGGATCGGGTTTGGTTTGCAGCGCATTGCGTCCAACTTTATCTCAGGCGTTATTTTGCTGCTCGAAGGTCAAGCGACCGTGGGCGATTACGTTGAATTGGATGGCGGCGAGCAGGGCAAGATCGTCAAAATGACCGCCCGTGCGGCCATTCTTGAGACCTTTGACGGGCGCTGGATCGTGGTGCCAAACGAGGATTTCATCACCACCCGTGTGGTCAATTATTCCGATAGCGGCTCGGCCAATCGCTATGAAGCGGATTTTTCGGTGTCCTATGATACAGACATTAATCTTGTGCCAGCCTTGGTCGAAGCGGCTGTGGCCAAACACCCTGACATTTTGGATTTGCCCTATCCGCCAGATTGCGAACTGCGCGGCTTTGGTGACAGCGGTATTGATTTTGCGGTGGAATTCTGGGTCAATGGCTTGGACGATGGGCCGAACAAATACACTTCGGATGTGTTGTTCATCATTTGGAACGCGCTCAAAGACGCCGGTATCGAGATTCCATATCCGCACCGCGTTGTCGAAATCAAAGGCGGCGGTGTGATAGCGGCGCCCGAACAAACCTAGGGAAGACAGCATGTTGGTATGGCTTATCATTGCAGTTTTATGTGTTGGCCTGCCGCTTTGGGCGCAAGCGCGATGGAGGGTGGCATCTGTGCTTTTTGCGATGGTCTCTGCCATCTATCTGTGCCCGCAGTTGGTCTCGTTTGCTACGATGACGTCCGCCTCTGGATCGGATCTTTCCACGCCCACATCCGGTCTCTATGCGCAGGTGTCGATGAGCGTCTATTTGCTTCAGTTTTCCATATTGACCGGCATGCTTGCGCTGCTTGTTTGGGGGCATGAACGCATTGGGGTGGTGCAAATGCCGCGGGCGCGCTTGGCCGCATTTTGGACCATCAATGTCGCTTTGCTTTTGACCTATCTTGTCACCGCGTTTTTGCGCTTGCGGCTTGAGATTGAGAACGCCTTTTACATTGCGCATAGGGTCGCTGTGGTGAACGCCATTGAGACAGGCTTGGCGGCGCTCATTTACCTTGCCGTCGCCTTTTTGGTCTTTTTGGTCGTGGCCGCGTTGGTTGTGCGCTATTGGAATTGGCTGCGCAGATAGTCTGAGCTTTCGGGCGGCTCAATTGTGGCGCATCTGAGCTTTGAATCCCGTTGACAGGCGCGCGCCTTGCACGCTATCTCGGCGCTATGAACACAACGCTGACATATACACGCGATTCCCGACGAGGCCGATAAACCGGTTCCCGTCCGTTCATCCGTGCCGATTGCGGCACAAATCCTGCGAAAAGCACGCAGACCCCGTAAAAATCAATCTCCCATTGTTGACAGCCGCGTCTGTGCAGGTCACCCATGACCTTTCTTCGACGGCCTAAGCCTCTTTAAAGGACCACGACTATGATTTCGTCCGTACTTCCAACCTATAACAGGGCACCTCTTTCTTTTGTTAAGGGCAGCGGCTCTTGGCTGTTTGAGGCGGATGGGCGACGCTTTTTGGATTTGGGCGCTGGCATTGCGGTGAACACTTTGGGGCACGCAAACCCAGAGCTTGCGCAGGTGCTTAAAGACCAAGCCGACACGCTGTGGCATGTGTCCAATCTGTACCAAATCCCCGCACAGCAAAAACTGGCGGATAAGCTGGTCGATGAAACCTTTGCCGACACCTGTTTTTTCACCAACTCTGGCACCGAGACCGCCGAGCTGGCGATCAAAATGGCGCGCAAATATTTCAGTTCAAAAGGGGCGCCAGCGCGCACCGAGATCATCACCTTTGAGGGCTGTTTCCATGGCCGCTCAACAGGGGCGATTGCCGCCAGTGGTTCTGAAAAGATGACCGATGGCTTTGGTCCGCTGATGCCTGGGTTTATCACTGTGCCTTTCGCTGATCACGCGGCTGTTAAAGCTGCAATCACTCACAAAACGGCCGCAATCTGGATCGAGCCAATTCAGGGCGAGGGCGGCATTCGCCCCGTGCCGGATCAATGTCTCAAGGGTCTGCGCGATCTGTGTGATGAGCACGGCATTTTGTTGATCTTTGACGAGGTGCAATGCGGTGTGGCGCGCACCGGCAAGCTGTTTGCGCATGAATGGTCCGGCATCACGCCTGACATCATGATGGTGGCCAAAGGCATCGGTGGTGGTTTTCCGTTGGGGGCTTTGCTCGCAACAGAAGACGCGGCCAGCGGCATGATCGCGGGCACCCATGGGTCCACGTATGGCGGCAATCCTTTGGGCTGTGCTGTGGGTTTGAAAGTCATGGAAATCGTGTCCGAGCCTGCCTTCATCGACGAGGTGAACCGCAAAGCAGCGCTGTTGAACCAAAAGCTTGAAGGCCTGATCGCCGCGCACCCTGATGTATTCGAAAGCGTGCGGGGGCAGGGCTTGATGGTTGGTCTCAAATGTAAGGTTGCACCCATGGATGTGGTCAACGCGGCCTATGCGCAAGAATTGCTGACCGTGCCTGCCGCCGACAATGTGGTGCGCTTGCTGCCGCCTTTGAATATCTCCGACGAGGACATCGCCGAGGCCGTTGCACGCCTTGATGCGGCGGCCTCTTCCCTTTGATCTGCTGATAGAAACGAACATCTTATGCCTCATTTTCTAGACATTCACACAACTGATCCCGCCGCCTTGCGCCAGATCATCGATACGGCGCGTGCCACCAAAGAGGCGCGCGTGGGTCTGCCCAAAGCGGCTTTGGACGCGGATTTGCCGCTCAAAGACAAAATGGTCGCGCTGATTTTTGAAAAGCCGTCCACACGCACCCGCGTGTCGTTTGACGTGGGCGTGCGCCAAATGGGCGGTCAGACGATGGTTTTGTCTGGCACGGACATGCAGCTGGGCCACGGTGAAAGCATTGCTGACACGGCCCGCGTTTTGTCGCGCTATGTCGATATGATCATGATCCGCACGTTTGAAGAAACCACGTTGCTCGAGATGGCGGAATACGCTTCTGTGCCGGTGATCAACGGGCTGACCAACCGCACGCATCCTTGCCAGATCATGGCGGATATTTTGACGTTCGAAGAACACCGCGGGCCGATCAAAGGCAAAAAAGTGGTCTGGTGTGGCGACGGCAACAACGTGGCTGCCTCTTTCATTCACGCCGCTGGCCAGTTCGGCTTTGATTTCACCTTCGCTGGGCCTGAGCAATTGGACCCAGAAGCAGGGTTCATCGCCGATGCGCGCAAGAAGGGCGTAAAGGTCGAGGTTGAGCGCAACGCTGAGAAAGCCGTTGAGGGCGCTGATTTGATCGTTGCCGACACATGGATGTCGATGCATGACAGCCAGTCCGCGCGTGAACGCCGCCATGCGATGCTGCGTCCATTCCGTGTGGATCGCAAACTCATGTCGCAAGCCAATGAAGACGCTTTGTTCATGCACTGCCTGCCTGCGCACCGCGGCGAAGAGGTCACGAATGCTGTGATGGATGGCCCGCAATCTGTGATCTTTGACGAGGCGGAAAACCGTCTGCACGCGCAAAAAGCCATCATGGGCTGGTGTGTGTCTTAAGGCTCGAATTCACTGACTTAAGAATAGAAAAAAGGGGCGCTCCAATCAAATGGAGCGCCCCTTTTTGTTGCGATTTTGTTGCGATTGTCGCGGTCCTAGTGGAACAGCGCGGACAGCATCAAGAACACCAAACCAGACAGCAAAGCCGCGGCGGGCACGGTGATGACCCAAGCTGCGATGATGGTCATGAAGTGGGATCGACGCACCAATTTGCGGCGGCGGCGCTCTTCTTTGGCGAGACGTTTCTCGACGGGGCGCTGTGCGTTTGTGGCACGGCGGCGGCGCTCAAGATGCCATTCGCGGAAGAAGCCAACGCCAAACACGCCGCCAACAGCGATGTGTGTGGACGACACAGGCAGACCCAACCAGCTTGCGATGATCACGGTGATCGCCGCAGACAGTGCCACACAGTAAGCGCGCATCGGGTTCAACTTGGTGATTTGGCTGCCGACCATTTTGATCAGTTTCGGACCGAACAACATCAAGCCAAAGGAAATACCAAAAGCACCGATGATCATCACCCATTGCGGGATGTTCACCTTGCCCGCGAACTCGCCGAACTCATTGGCGTGGACGATGGCGGCCAAGGGACCAACCGCATTGGCCACGTCGTTGGCGCCATGGGCAAAAGACAAAAGCGCGGCAGAGATCACCAAAGGCAGACCAAACAGCACTTTCAGCGACTTGTTGCGGTTCTCGAGACCCTCAGATTGACGACGGATCAAAGGCGCAGACACGGCGTATGAAACCGCGCCAATGGCCGCCCCGATCAGCAGGGCTGTGGGGATGTCGATTATGACGATGCGCTTGAGACCTTTGACCGCCAAATAGGCTGCGAATGCGCCCATCATAATGCCCACAAGGATGGGCACCCATTTGCGCGCGGCTGCGATTTTGTCTTCTTGGTAGATGATTTTCGCTTTGATCAAGGCAAGGAAAGCCGCCGCGATCAAACCACCGAGCAAGGGCGAGATGACCCATGAGGCTGCGATTTTGCTCATTGAGACCCAGTTCACGGCCGAGAACCCAGCCGCTGCAATGCCTGCGCCCATAACGCCGCCCACAACAGAGTGGGTGGTGGACACAGGTGCGCCGATCCAAGTGGCAAGGTTCACCCAAAGCGCGGACGACAGCAAAGCCGCCATCATCGCCCATATAAAGATGCGCGTGTCCGCCATGGACGATGGATCAATGATGCCTTTGGAAATGGTCGACACCACGTCGCCGCCCGCCAAAAGCGCGCCGGCACTTTCGCACAAGGCCGCGATCACAATCGCCCCGCCCATGGTCAGCGCTTTGGCCCCCACCGCAGGACCCATGTTGTTGGCCACGTCGTTGGCACCGATGTTGATCGCCATATAAGCGCCCAATGCGGCAGCTGCGATGATGATCATTGATCCGGGTTGGCTTCCGAAAATAAGACCTGCAACAAGGGCAGCAATCACGATGAACGCCAAAGCCACGCCAAGACCGACCATAGGGCGGGCAACGTAGGTTTGGGCGTATTCAAATTGGCTGATACGGTTCAGGTCTTTGTCCAGTGTCTTCCACTGATTGTCGTTTGGCGCGCTCATGGCTCACCCTCTCGCTTTCACAAAACTGTTACATTCTGGGCAGCGCTAAAGGACCAAAGCTTAAGGATCAAGCTTTTTGATAACTTCGTTGGGGTGTGTGTCGTTTTTAAAAGTCGCGCAAAATCGCTTTGAGACCGGGTTCTTCCACCAATTCAGCGGCCTGTTTTGGTGCGACCCAATTGCGTGTGCGTTCGCTCACTTCAGGGTAGCTGTCCGACAGGTCTTTGACTTCGATGGAATAGACATTCGCGTCAACCGGCGCCGTCGCACCGTTGTCCAAAATCTTGTCGTAGTGAAACTGTCCCAAAGGTTTCTTGTTCACTTTGAGAGGTTTAACGCCTGCTTCTTCCCACGCTTCTTGGGCGGCTGTGCCTGCGCCATCAAGGCCCGCAATCGGCCAACCTTTGGGCAGAATCCACCGTCCGCGTTCACGTGATGTGATCAGCAAAATTTCTTTGCCGCGTTTGCCTGTGCGATAGCACAGCGCCGCTGATTGCACCCGATTTGGGCGTTTGATCAAAGGATTTATGACGCCTGACCAGGCGTTTTTTAAAAGAGATACCATTGGGAAACCATGTGCCTGTTTTTATTTTTATTTTGTTAACATAGGGCAATAATTGCAAAGAATCAAGAAACAGGGATTTACAGCGGCCTGCACGCCCGCCCATGTTGGCACGCCATATCTGCCACGGAACGCAATTTACGATGATGTAATATGTCACTTTTTGACAATCAGGGTGCTGGCTGCATGGCATTCTGGATTGTCATACGCTAACACTGTGGCCAAGCTTCCTGTATGCAGCGGAATACCTGATGCCTCATACAAGAAATAGACGGCAACATTTAAGAAAGTGAATGACATATGGCACAAGCGCGCATCGGCCTGATCGGCCTTGGTGTTATGGGGGCAAATCTTGCGCTCAATATCGCAGAGAATGGCTTCCCAGTGGCGGTCTACAATCGCACAGGGTCTGTCACAGATGACTACATCGCCTCCGCTGGAGATCTTGCGAAAAACCTAGTGCCAACAAAAACACTCGGAGAGCTCGTCGCCTCACTCACAAAACCGCGCGCCATCATCATTATGGTGCAAGCAGGCGGACCCGTTGATTCCGTGATCGAAGGGCTCAAGCCGCTCTTGGACAAAGACGACATGATCATCGATGCGGGCAACGCCAACTTCCACGACACCCGCCGTCGTGATGCGGCTCTCTCCGAGAGCGGTCTCAACTTCATCGGCATGGGCGTGTCTGGCGGCGAAGAGGGCGCGCGTCACGGTCCATCCATCATGGCGGGCGGCGATAAATCGTCCTTCAACGTGATCAAAGACATCCTTGAAGCGATCTCTGCCAAACACGAAGGCGCGCCTTGTGCCGATCACTTCGGCCCCGATGGCGCGGGTCACTTTGTGAAAACCGTGCACAACGGCATCGAATACGCTGACATGCAGATGATCGCCGAGGTCTATGGCCTGCTGCGTGATGGCGAAGGTCGCTCTGCCGCTGACATCGGCAAGCTGTTTGAGACTTGGGACCAAGGTCAGCTCAAATCCTATCTGGTGGAAATCTCTGGCAAGGTTTTGCAGACCATCGATGAAAAGTCTGGCCAGCCGATCGTGGACATCATCGTCGACAAAGCCGGCCAAAAGGGCACAGGCCGTTGGACTGCCATCGAAGCGCTTTCACTCGGCCAGTCTCCATCCACCATCGAAGCAGCTGTGGCTGCGCGCTCTTGGTCTGCGGCCAAAGACACGCGGATCGCGGGCGAAGAGCTCTTCGCAGGTCTGGAAATGGATGCCTCAAACGCGCCTGCCATTTCTGACGACGATCTGGAAAAAGCACTGCTGGCGGCGAAAATCATCGCCTACGATCAAGGGCTTAAGCTCTTGGCTGCGGCCTCTGATGAATACAACTGGGACTTGGACTTGGCCAGCTGCGCCGAAGTTTGGCGCGAAGGCTGCATCATCCGCTCCACAATGCTTGATGAAATGGCATCCGCCGTGCGCGAAGGTCTGCCCCACGGCAACCTGATCTTCGCCCCACGTTTCGCGCAACGCATCATCGACGGCTCATCGGCTTTGCGCCGCGTCGTGGCCTCTGCATCCTTGCAAGGCCTGCCCGTGCCAGCTTTCGCAGCCGCGCTCGCATACTTCGACACCATGCGCCAAGGCCGCGGCACAACCGATTTGGTCCAAGGCCAACGCGACTTCTTCGGCGCCCACGGCTTTGTGCGCGTTGACACAGGCGAGGTCGATCAGCACGGCCCATGGGCCTCAGACATCGCGCATTCTTAAGTCACGCGCGGGCCTAAGCGATCACGCAAAACGACATTTTCAAAGCGCGGGGGCAACCTCGCGCTTTCTCATTTGGGTGGGGGTGTAGTGGATCGATTTGGCACTGGCGATCATTGCGCTGGAAGGCTATGCTGATCGACAGAACCATTCGCCAATGGCTTCTGATTGAATTTAAGGATGAAGGCGCGTAATTGTGGAGTCTTCCTTTAGGAAACACTCCGCGACTTGTTTAATTCGGCGAACTTCATCCATCAGTAGCTTCATGTTGATTTCTTCGACGCCCGATCGCCCCGCTGACAAGAATGTGTCGTCCGCGATCAAATAAACGCGTTTTGTGAACCAGCTTCTTTGATCAGAGCTAGGTCTATTTAAAAAATCGTAGTTTTGGCGAGAATCGAAAACACATTCTAGCATCTTCGTCCCGCCCGTCTCGATCCAAAGGTCAATCCGTTCGTCGAGGTGCTCAACGTTGTTTCTCGCGTTTCTGCTGAAGACCGGAGAATCTTCTTCTACTTTTAGCAATTCCTTTAGTGAACTTGCCCTTTCAGCCGAAAGCTGGGATTTACTGGGCGGCTTCATGAACTTTGAAATCATCGCCGTATGGGACAGCGCAGACTGAACGAACGCCTAGACCTCGCGCTTCTGACGAGTTTCAGGATGTGCTAGCATTTCATGCAGCCGACTGTAGGCCTCAATCGCGAGGTTAGCTTGGACTAGCATTTCCTCGACGAGGAGATTTTTACAGGCTGGGGAGATTTTGGTGGTCATGTTGATAACCTAACAGACTCTCAAGATGCAAAATACCACAATCTGTCTTTTTTCTTCTTATCGGGTCAGATTGCGCAATGCCGCCCTATCGCGTCCCCCAAACTCCTCTCTCACGTCCCACGCCGTTTGGCACGCAGCGTTGGATCGGCTTCCGTCGGGTCTTCGGGCCAAGGGTGGCGCGGGTATTTGCCGCGCATGTCTTTGCGCACATCGGCGTAGGATGTTTTCCAGAAATTCGGGATATCCATCGTCACCTGTAGCGGGCGATGCGCGGGGGAGGTCAGGACCACTTTCAGCGGCGTCTGGCGTGGGCCCACTGTGGGATGGCGCGTGGTGCCGAACATTTCTTGGATTCTGGCTGTGATTTCAGGATGTTCGCCTGAGTAATCAATAGGCAGTTTGCGCCCCATGGGGCTGGTAAATGCCCCAGGCACTTCGGCGTCCAAGCGGCTCATCTGGTTCCAGTCGAGCATCGCCCGCAGCGCCTCAGTGGTGTCGAGATTACGTAAAGCCCCGTCGGTTTTTGCGCCTTTCAGATGCGGCAGCAGCCAGTCTTCTAAGTTGTCCAGCAAAGCCGCGTCACTCATATCAGGATAGTCATCGCCCATCAGCGCCACGCGCGCGGCAAAGCGTTTGGCAGCGGGCGTCCACGGCAGGCCGATCTGGCGAATACCATCGAGCGCGCCAAGGGCAATGGCCTCAGGAGGTGCGTCTTTCCACGGGCGATCATCCAAGGTCAGCGCACCGAACATTTCGCGTTGGCGGGCCACCACGCGGCCGGCGCGTTTGTCCCAATGGCAGACATCTGCCCACGCGATTTGATCACCATAGAGACCTCGCAGCTCGGCCTCAGTCAACGCAACGGCTTGACGGATTTTCGCCTCACGCGGGGCACCGTCTGTGTCGGTGATCACGATCAACCGCGCGCCGGCCAAAGCGTCGCTATCCTCCATCACGGCGCCTTTGCCGCCCGACATCACATAGCGCGCTTGGTCGCCTTTGCGGCGCAGCCCGATGCGGTCGGGATAGGCGAGCGCGGCCATTTCGCCCAAGCTCAAATCAGGCCCGTTTGGCAGGCCTGTGCGCAGGCGTTTGGCCTCAAGCTTGATCCGCTCAATCGCGCCACGATCCGCGCGATTGTCCCGCCCTCCGAGCGCCGTCATGCGCAGCGCCAAATCCACGCCAACCCCACGAAGTGGGTCGCGTTCGTTCAAGATTGCGGCCAAATTGGCGGCATTTGTACCCGCTTTTTGCAGCATATGTGCAAGCCGAGGGTGCAAAGGCAGGGCCGCGATTTTACGGCCATGATCAGTGATGCGGTGCGACGCGTCCAGTGCCTCAAGCCCCTGCAACAGCGCGCGGGCCTCGGCCAATTGGCCGTGCGGTGGCGGCGTTAAAAACGCCAATTCCGCCTCGGATGCGCCCCAAAGTGCCAGTTCCAAGGCCAAGCCGCTGAGGTCTGCGGCTTCAATTTCGGCAGGGGCAAACATCGGCATCGCGCCTTCTTCGCCGCGTGTCCACAAGCGGTAACATATCCCCGCGGCCACACGGCCCGCGCGACCCTTGCGTTGCTCGGCTTCGGCTTTGGAGGCGCGTTCCGTGACCAGCCGAGACATGCCCGATGAGGGATCAAACCGCGCACGGCGCGATTTGCCGCCATCGACCACGATGCGCACATCTTCGATGGTCAGGGATGTCTCGGCAATTGATGTGGCGAGCACGATTTTACGACCTGTTTTGCACGGCGCGATGGCGGCACGTTGCGCGTCGAATTTCATCGCGCCAAACAGCGGACGAATGGCGCAATCTTTCGGCACGCGGCCTGTGAGGTGCTGTTCCACTCGGCGGATTTCGCCTTCCCCCGGCAAGAACACCAAAGCGGAGCCGTCTTGAGTTGTGACAGCCTCGATCACCAGATCGGCCACGGCGGCTTCAAAGCGTTGGGATTTGGGGACGGGCTTGTCCAGCCAACGGGTCTCAACCGGAAAGGCGCGGCCTTCGGATCGCACAATCGGCGCGCCGCCCAAAAGGTCTGCCACAGGGGCAGCATCCAAGGTGGCGGACATGACGATCAGCGCCAGATCATCGCGCAAGGCGCCGCGCACTTCACAGATCAACGCCAGACCGAAATCGGCGTTCAAAGAGCGTTCGTGAAACTCATCAAAAATCACAGCACCCACACCGGACAGCTCAGGGTCCGATTGTAGCATTCGTGTCAGAATACCTTCTGTGACGACTTCTATGCGCGTATTTTTGTTCGTTTTGTTCTCACCGCGCATGCGGTAGCCCACGGTCTGACCGACTGCTTCGTCCAAGGTTTCCGCCATGCGTTCAGCGGCAGAGCGCGCGGCCAAGCGGCGCGGTTCCAGCATGATGATTTTGCCAGAGGTCACAGGCAAGAGCGCCAGCGGCACACGGGTGGTTTTGCCAGCCCCTGGGGGTGCCATCAACACGGCTTGGCCATGCGACTGCACGGCGGCCACAAGGTCGGGCAAAACGACATCAATGGGTAAGTCAATGGGGCGGGTGGTCCGGGTCATGGCTCTTTATGCGGGATTGACTGTGCAAGGGGAAGACCCGAGATCGCGCGGTGCGGTGGCTGCGCGCCCCAATTGCCGCAGGGTTGCGGTCGCGACTGGACAGGGGCCCGTTTTGCGGGGCAGTATCGGCCAAAATGCGCATGGGATGCTGGAAGACGGTATGGATATCAACGAATTGGCGGAACGCCTGTTGGCGGGCGACAGACGGGCCTTGGCGCGGGCAATCACTTTGGTCGAAAGCGGGCGCGACGATCACCGTGCGCAGGCTTTGGAGCTGATGGAATTGGTGCAGCACTCAGGGCGCCAAGCGCTGCGTTTGGGCCTGTCGGGCACGCCGGGTGTGGGCAAATCGACCTTTATCGAAAGCTTTGGCATGATGCTGATCGAGCAGGGGCTCAAGGTCGCTGTATTGGCGGTTGATCCGTCGTCTGCGCGCTCTGGGGGGTCGATTTTGGGTGATAAGACGCGGATGGAATTGCTGACGCGGGAAAAGAACGCCTTTATCCGGCCGTCGCCGTCGCAAACCAACTTGGGCGGTGTGGCGCGGCGCACGCGCGAAGCCACGCAGCTGTGTGAGGCGGCAGGTTATGATGTCGTGCTGATTGAAACCGTGGGCGTGGGGCAATCTGAAACGGTTGTGGCGCAGATGTCTGACGTGTTTTTGTTGCTGCTCGCGCCTGCGGGGGGCGATGAATTGCAGGGCGTCAAACGTGGCATCATGGAAATGGCCGATTTGATTTTGGTCAACAAGGCTGATGGGGATCTCAAGGCGGCCGCACAGCGCACGCGGGCCGATTATGCAGGGGCTTTGCATTTGTTGCGGCGTCGTCCGCAAGACCCTGAGGGTTTTCCAAAGGCGGCCACCGTGTCGGCGATCGAAAGTGCGGGGCTGAGTGAGGCTTGGGCAGAGATGCAAAGCCTTGTGCAGTGGCGCAAAGAGCATGGGCATTACGACCAGACCCGCGCAGATCAGGCGCAGTATTGGTTTGCGCAAGACATTCGCAATGGCTTGTTGGGTCAGTTGGACCGCGAACCTTTGAAGACGGCCATCACGGATTTTGCGCAGCAAGTTGGGCGGGGTGAACTGACCGCCAGCCGTGCTGCAGAACAGGTCTTGGCGGCGCTGACGGCCTCTGGCACGTCGAAATAACGACTATTTAGCGACTATATAAGAAAGAATCAGTCCCGCTGGGCGCAAGGGTCTGAGGAGGATGCGCCGTTGCAAGGCAGGGCATCCAGTGCTCAGGCGCGCTGCAATCTGTATATATTTGCATTTGGGGCCAAAGATCATGGTTCAACCGGCTTACGGGCCTTGACGACTCTGTTGATTCCTCATATTCACCCGAAACTGAATTTCGGGCGCCGCTTTTTGGGGTGCCTTTCTCTATAGAATTCAGCCTTTTTTGATGATGAACGTGCGCGAGGTCTTGCACCTTGGTCCGCAAGTCGTCATACGGGCGCGAATAATATAGATTAGAGCAATAGCTAGGGCGCGCCGCGTCTTGGTACCTAAACGAGGATGAACCCATGGCACGCCGCTGCGAATTGACTGGTAAAGGCCCAATGTCTGGCAACAATGTCAGCCACGCTAAAAACCGTACACGCCGCCGTTTTCTTCCGAACCTCAACGACGTGTCGCTGATGTCGGAAACTCTCGGTCGCACTTTCAAATTGAAGATCTCTGCAGCTGCGCTGCGCTCTGTCGACCACCGTGGTGGTTTTGACGCGTTCATGGCGAAAGCCAAAGACGAAGAGCTCTCTGCAACAGCATTGAAAATCAAAAAAGACATCGCGAAAGCTCAAGCAGCCGCTTAAGCCTTCCAGTCTTTGACTGATTAAGACCCCGCCGGTTTAGACCGTGCGGGGTTTTCTCATGTTTGCTGCGTGGGTCGCGAGATTGACTCAACGGTGTGTCTTGTCTCTGATAGAGGCATGAAACAGCTGTTCTTCTGGTTCTGTTTGGCCGTGCTTGGCGCGGTGGGGGCTGTCTCGGCCCAAGACGCCGAGGCGGATCGTTTTTGCGCGTTGCCGCCCCATGACCAAATCTGCGCCGCGTATCCCTTTGATCAGACTGAATTTGGTGACAATTTCGAATATATGATCGTGGCCAAAGGCGTTCAGGCGCCCTTTGATGCCTTTGGCTGGAAGGGCTTCGTGGCGCTCAATTGGCGCGATGTCCGTGGCGCGGATGGCCCTGATCAATGGCAGAATTTCACCCGCACGGACGCCATCGTCGGTCTTGATCCTGCGGGGGAGACTTGCGCGGATGCGCCCGGCCCGTTGCGGTTTTCCGATCTTGTTCAGGCTGATGGCAGCAGTTTGATTGCGCAAAACGGCGTCCCTGTGGTTTACGAGACGCGCACGAATGCCGTGGCCGCGGCCTATCTGAACACGGCGCCCAGTGGCGATATCAATTTCCCCCGTGGGGGTGACACAGAGGATCGTCCTGCGGTGCATGTCAAAACCTCTTGGATCGCGCTGGCGGGGCCAGACCCGCGCTTCATCTCTGAGCGGGGCGCTGTCTATGTGCCCGCCGAAGACTCGCTGTCGGCGGAGGCGATGTGCATTGAGGGCGCGTTTGGCCTTGTGGGCATGCACGTCATGGCAAAGGTCGCCTCGGGCAATGGCGATGAATGGATCTGGGCCACATTCGAGCATCGCAACACCGTCCCGACGTCTGTTCATGCGCGCAAAATCAATTCGCTTTTCACCAAAGAGCTTTTCCCCAATGGATGCCCCGCGCCGGACGATCTGAGCGCAGAGCTTCAAGACTATTTGTTGTTTGACCCGACCTGTGAAGATTGCGCTGTGAATCAGCCTCTTGAGGGCGAAGTGAAATGGTCGCAGGACTGGCCGCATGGGGTCACACCTGCGGGCAAGCCTTTGATGTCCAATCAGATCACGCGTTGCTGGCAGATCTTTGACGCCACCGCGCGCACCAATGCCAAATGGCAGGCGAAGCTTCAAGGCACGCCCTTGGCCCAGTATCAGTTGATCTCGGTGCAGTGGCGTGGGGCGCAAAAAAGTCCGATCTTTGAACACGGCGAATTGCCACGGTTTTTGTCCAATGTGACGATGGAAACATTTATGCAAAGCGATGGCACGGGCAGTTGTCTGGGCTGTCATGCGGGGGCTGCGACATCCAACGGCGATTTTGCAGATTTCAGCTTTTTCTTGCGTGATTTTTGATTGGCGCAAGCGCGAAGCTGCGCGCGTCACACGGCCGCTGCAAAATGTCGCTTTCCATATCCGGTGAAACGGCGCTATCACAGGCCATGCGTTTGCTGAAACCCATATTGGCCTTTGTCTTTGCCGCCGTGATCATCGCCACCTCAGGCGCGATGGCGTCGGCGCGCGGCATGGCGCGCGATGCCTCTGGCGAGATGGTGTTGTGCGTCGGCACAGGGTCGGTGACGGTCTTGATGGACGCAGACGGACAGCCTTTGGGCGTCGCGCATTTCTGCCCAGATTGTGCGCTGGCCTCTTTGGCTGTGGTTGCCACAGATGAGGCAGTTGTGCAGCCATCGTTCAGCGCAAAAACATTGCCTGTCACGCCGGTTCAGATCGCCCAAGCCCCAGTTGATGGCGTCTTTACAACTGCGCGTGGGCCACCCGTTTTCTGATTATCTCTCTCGTATCATTAGATAATTTCAGAACGACAGGAAGACATCATGTCCCTTAAATCCACTCTCTTGGGCGGCTTTGCTGCCACTTTGTTCGCGCTGCCTGCCTTCGCTGACATCACCGTTGAGGACGCCTATGCGCGCTCTTCTGGCCCTTCTGCCAAAACCGGTGCCGCGTTTTTCGTGATCAAAAACACTGGCATGGAAGAAGACCGTCTGATCAATGCTGCCTCAGGTATGGCCAAACGCGTCGAGCTGCACACGCATATCCACGGCGATGACGGCGTGATGAAAATGCGCCGCGATGAAGACGGTTTCGAAGTGCCTGCCATGGGGATGCATGCGCTACAACGCGGGGCCGATCACGTGATGCTCATGGGCCTCACCGCGCCGATGGTGCAGGGCGAGACATTCGACGTGACCCTGACATTTGAGCACGCCGGCGACATCACCATCACCGTGCCTGTCGATCTTGAGCGCACAGCCGACGCGGGCGCAATGAAGGTGGATATGGAAAAGATGGACCATGGCAAAATGGACCACTGATCCCGTCCAAATGAACACAAGCGGCGGTCTTTCCAAAACAGGAAGGACCGCCGTTTTGCGTTTGGCGCCGCCCATTTTACATGTCAGCCTTTAGCCTAAGTGATGCTGCGCCGCGCGATAGGTTTTAGGGGTCATGCCCGTTTCGCGTTTAAAGGCCTTGTAAAACGCTGAGCGCGAGTTGAACCCAACATCGAGCGCGACAGTCAGCACCGAGACATCGCCTGCTATGATCTGTGGTTTTGACGCCTCGATCCGACACCGCGACACGTAGTCGAAAAAGGATGCGCCGATGTGTTGATTCAAGATTTGTGAAACATGGTTCGGCAGTGCCCCCACATGCGTTGACAGTTTTTGCAGCGACAAGTTGGGGTCGAGATAAAGCTGATCTTTTTGCATTGCTGTCTCAACGCGTGCGGTCAATTTTTCCGCAAGATCGGACTTTAAGGCAGAGCGGGCATATTTAAGATCTGGCGCATCTTCTTTGGCGTCCCCGTTTAGGTCTGGCGGTGTGAGCGGGGCGAAAACATTTATCACCAACAAACCTCCAGCGATCAGCGCAAGCAAAAGCGTGTCGCTAACCAAAGTGCCATCCGAGAAGTTTTCATCTGCCAGCGACAAAGCGCCCACGCCCCAAATCAAGACAAGCAGCCCCATCACCACATCGACCCAGCGCAAATCCCGTGTTTCGACGTCCGAATAAAGCTGCCTGATACGGGCGCGATAGGCCCTAAGGCTGCGCAGGATCGCGACAAGGTAGGCAAAGGATGCCACCAACCAGATCACGATTAAGGCGAATGTCAAAAGGGCGAGCGTTGCGGGCAAAACGCCAGCGGGCAATTCACCTGATATGAACATCAAGGTCTTGGCCTGCGCTGGCAATATCCAAAACCCGATACAAACGAGCCCGCCTGCCAAGGGCAAAATCAGATCGCGTTTTGGGATGTGAGCCTGCGCAGCCTTGGCCGTTCTGGCTGCGATATGGTGATACAATGCCGGAGGCAGGGCCAGTAGACATACCAGCAACAGCGGCATGTAATTGAGCAACATCTCAGTGGCGGAGATTTTGACGATCGGCAGCGCGATCAACCCGACGAACGCGAGATAGGCGATCCCAAGACTGAGCCTTTCGCGCAGGCTGCCTTTTCGCGCCGCAACAGCAAGCAACCCCGACAGGGCAATGCCAAGACATAGTCCGGCAACTGACAGAACAGCGGCGTTTTCCATAAGTATTTATATGCCTGTCTGAACGTCGGTATCAACACGTGCGTTGGTGCGGCAAATAAAATGTCCTCGCCGTCATGCGAGGACGACAGGACACTCCAAGGTGCGCATATCTGGGCGAAATCAACGCAACGGAAAGGAATCATTATGCTCACCCCCGACACCATCACATTGATTGCACATGTCCTGCTCGGCTCATTGGCAGTCCTTTTGGGCGCCATCGCCCTTGGAGCTCGCAAAGGGCGCAAAGTGCACGTCGGCGCGGGCCGTCTCTTTGTCGTCAGCATGGGAATTGCCTCGGTGCTGGGGGCTGTCCTTGGGGCGCTAAAATACGAAACATTCTGGATCACGTTTCACGCGGGCATCCTTGGGGCGACCTTGGTGACAAGCGGTGTGTTGGCTGTGCGCATTCATGCGCGTGGCGTCAAAGTGTGGTTCAAAGCCATTGCTGTGTTGAATGCCCTGAACGCGGTCGCGCTTTTCGGTGCTGGCTGGTACGCCACGACATTGCCAGACGGGCATTTGTTCGGCTTTGCCGCTGCGGATTATTTCTTCTTGTTCGCCATGGCGGCGGTCGTCTGCGGCGGCGATGCGCGCATGATTTTTGGCGCAAAGATTTCCAATAAACTTCGGATCGCCCAGCATCTTTTGCGCATGTGCATCGGCTTTTTCATCGCAGCCGGATCGGCCTTTACCGGACCGGGGGCCTCAGCGTTTCCTCAGGCCGTGCGTGACTCTGGCCTTTTGTCCCTGCCGGAACTGACCATTGTGCTTCTTATGCTGTTTTGGCTTTGGCGCACGTTGCGCAAAGCGCGGCCCGTGGTTGCAACTCAATAGGCTGCACCGCGCTTTCGGGGGAAGTGATTGTCACTGGCGGTCGGCGGCGTCAGGTGCTCGGGACGCCCTTGGGGCGCATAAGACGCTTTTGAGCTGCAATGCGAAACGGGGCGTTGGGGGCGCCATAGCCTTCATAGTGCGCTTCGCGTTGCAAGATTTCGAAGAACATGCCGCCGGCGAAGGGCTGTGAATACAACTGATAAAACGCGCCCACATCATCGCAATCATACAGAATGTTCTGCGCCTGCAAGAGCGCCAGTGTGTCGGGGGACAGATCAAAGCGCGATGCCAAATCGCGGTAGTAGTTGTCGGGCAAGGGCAGGGCGGCAAACCCCAGCTTGGCCAAAGATTGTGCCACGGCAAAAATGTCATCGCAGGCAAAGGCAATGTGCTGCACCGGTGCGCCGAAATTATCCGCCAAGAACGACCCCGCAAAGGTCCGGTGGGTTTCGGCACCGTTCAAGGTGATCCGAAACGCGCCCGCATCTGCGCCCGTTTGTGCCCCAGACCGAAGCGCAAGGCTGCGCACCAAGCCATCGGGATCGGTCACATCCACCAAGGGGTCCTTCTTCATGTCAAAAAGCGTCGTGTAGAACAGCGACCAACTGAGCATGTCTTCGTAAGACATCGTCTGTGCAATGTGGTCAATGTGAGTCAGCCCGACGCCTGTGGTTCCACTATTTTGCCCCGTATCTTGTCCAGTGTCTTGTCCAGTGTCTTGCAGATGAAATTCATGGGACCAGACATCCGACAGAGGCTTTGACCCATCTAAGAAATGCAGAACGCTGCCACCCAAGCCCCGTATCGCGGGGATCTCGACCTGACCGGGGCTCAGCGGTTGCGAAAACGGCTCTGCACCAAGCCCTTTCGCGCGCACAACCGTGTCCTTGGCAGAGGGAACCGTCAGCCCGATGTCATAAATGCTCGTGCCGCGCGCGTTATAGATCGAGGCGGCCAGATCGGTCTTTTCCTCGTTGATCAAAATGCGAATGCCGCCTTGTTGCCACAGCGATAACGCCTTTGACACATGCTGCCCCGCCTGTGAAAACCCCAATGTCTTCAAAAGCAATTTCAGCGCAGCAGCGTCTTCGCCGCGCGACGCAAACTCAACAAAGGCGATGCCTTCGGGGGCGATTTTTACGGGCAAAGGGCTGTGTTCAACGCAGGCCTCAGGTTCGGTGCGACAGACATCATCGATCAGATTGACCAAGGACCGATAGCCATCGCGCGCAACGATGCGCGGGCTGCCAGACCGAAACTGATCGTTAAAAATTTCAAGACTGAGTGGGCCGGTGTATCCGGTGGCCATGACAGCGCGTGTGAACGCCGTAACGTCCAAATCGCCTTCGCCCGGCATGTTTCGGAAATGCCGCGACCAGTACAGTAAATCCATGTCGATTTTTGGCGCATCGGCCAGTTGCACAAAGAAGATCTTATCGCCTGGAATGCGCCGAATGGTTTCGGGGTCAATACCACGGCCCATGGTGTGAAAACTGTCCAAAATGAGACCAATATTGGGATGATCGGCGCGGCGCACCACTTCCCACGCATCGCGGTGATCATCAATGTGACGCCCCCACGCCAGCGCTTCAAAGCCAACACGCACCCCATGCGCGGCCGCGATGTCGCCCAAAGCGGCAAAATCTTCGGCGCTGCGATCAATCCCGCCAAGGCTTTGGGGATGGGTCGTCGAACAAAACAGCACAAGCTCTGCGCCCAAGTCATTCATCAGTTCAAACTTGTGTTTCGCCCGTTCAAAGGCCTTGGCCCGCAAGGGATTGGGCAGGCCTTCAAAGTCGCGAAAGGGTTGGAACAAGGTGATGTCCAAACCGTGATCTCGGATCATATCCGCGACCTGACGTGGACTGCGCGCGTCGGCAATGAAGTCTTGTTCAAAGATTTCAACCCCGTCAAATCCGGCGCTCGCAATGGCTTCAAGCTTTTCGCGCAAGTTCCCCGAAATCGAAACTGTGGCTATAGACGTTTTCATCATGACCCTCCGATTTGCATTAGGTTTTGACGCAACGCGGCCTCATCACAGGCGGTTCCTGAAAAGATCTTCCAAGCGTGCAGCCCTTGGAAAAAGAACAGCTCCCAGCCCGAAATGATCGTAAGACCAAGTGATGTTGCGTCGTTCAGAAATTCTGTGTCGACGGGCGTATAGACCGCATCAAACGCCCACTTAGCACCCGTCATGGCCGCGCGTTCCAAAGGCGTGCCCTCATATCCGACCATGCCCACAGGGGTGCAGTTGATCAGCCCAGCCGCGCCCTGTGCAGCGGCGGCCGCATCGGTCCAAACGCTGACGGTCATCTCAGAATTGACCGCGCGCAAGGCCTCGGCCACGGCGGTTGACTTGGCAGCATCAAGATCAACAAGACGCAGGTCTTTGGTGCCCAAAGTGGCAAGGCCAAAGGCGATGGCCCGCCCCACGCCACCCGATCCAATCAAGGTCACAGGCCCAGTGTCTTTGTCAGTCATGGCGCGCTTGTAAGCCTCTATGAAGCCTGAATAATCCGTGTTGTAGCCGCGCGGTCCATCGGCGTCGAACACCACTGTGTTGATGGCCCCAATGGCGCGCACCTGCGGGTCGTCGATCTGCACGCGGGGCACGGCCAGTTCTTTGTAGGGATAGGTGACGTTGATGCCGCGAAACCCCGTCGCCACGCAGCTGTCGAAAATCTGATCAAAGGATTGTTCAAGCTGCCACGGGACCAACCGATCATAGGTAACGTCTTGGCCGAGACTTTGTCCCGCCAGACGATGCAAA
This sequence comes from Pacificibacter sp., assembly GCF_039769035.1. Taxonomy (NCBI): domain Bacteria; kingdom Pseudomonadati; phylum Pseudomonadota; class Alphaproteobacteria; order Rhodobacterales; family Roseobacteraceae; genus Pacificibacter; species Pacificibacter sp. The sequence goes on along the minus strand of NZ_JBDMZG010000107.1, from coordinate 38,364 downwards.
TCAGGCGCTTGGGATTTTTCGATGTTGTCTCCGATAAGACCAAGGCGAATGACCATTTTGGCGCTCCATGTGGGCAAAGGTGAGTAGGGCGAAGTTGCTTATACAAAACTGCGTTTGCAAAGCTGCGTGGGGCCCGTCACGGATTTGATGTGCGGGCACCCATTTGTGCGGTGCTTGCGAGATAACGTCAAATGCCCAAATGTGGACATTCGGAACATTGTGTTAATCTAAGCCGGGCTGAGACAGAATATGCGCCTCTGCCAGTTCTTTTTTAAACTGCTTGATCGCGTACTCCGAAAAGTTCGAAATCACGCGGCCCTTTTTGGCGACGGCATAGATCGTGATCGACGTGCTTTCTTTCAGCGGGCGCCGCACGACACCGGGCAGATAGACCTCTGCGACGGAAAACTCGTCGATCAGCGCAACCCCAAGACCGTGACGCACCAAGCTAACAGCGGTTTGCGCAAAGCGGCCACGCATGGTGTGGCGCGGCGTGATGCCAGCGTTGGCGAAAGGCTTGGCCAAAATCGCGCCGTAAGGGTCCGCAGGGTCGATCCCCACCAGCGGTTCTTGTATCAAATCGTGGATCGACACTTCGTCTTTGCTGGCCAACGGATGCCCCTCGGGCAAGATCGCCAAGATTTTTCCGGTGGCAATTTCGGTGTTTTCAATCGCGGGATTGTCCAGCGGGGAACTCATGATCACGAACTCGCCGCGTTCCAACAACAAATAATCCAATGTCTCTTCGATTTTTAAGATATTGAGATCAATAAACAAATCAGGGTATCGTGCGCGAATGGACCGCACCGCGCGTGCCGCGATAAACTGCGCAACCGATGGGGCCGATGCAAAAGACAGTCGCACATCTTCGCCCTTTTTGAGCGACCCAAGCGCCGATTGCAGGTTTTCCACCCCTTTGTAGACTTCGCGAATTTGATCGAAAACCACACTCGCTTCCACAGACGGAACGAAGCGACCCGCTTGACGTTCAAACAACCGAATGCCCAAGGATTCTTCGGTGTGTTTGATCAATCGGCTCACCCCTGGGGCCGAAACATTGAGATGTTCCGCCGCCCCATTGATGGTGCCCCGCAGCATAACCGCGCGGATCATTTCGACTTGGCGCAAGGTGATTTCATGCATTGTCAACGTCCTCCAAGCCTCAAAATTAACATGATGTTACGCATTGGTCAAAGTCGGCTATTGAAGTTCATTGCGACTGGGCGATAGCATGTGCTTGTGACAAGCTGCAGATTTTGCCAGCTATCGCGGGCGTTGATACGAATTTTGAACGACGCAGAATTTGGAAGATACTTAGAAAGTACAATGGGAGTGCGGCACGGGCCGCGAAAGGGAGGAATTATGAATAAGTTTTTCGGGAGTGCGGTTGCCGCACTCGTTTTGGCAAGCTCATCCGTCATGGCGCAGGGATTTCCTGAGCGCGAAATGCTTGGCGTTGTCATGTGGGGCGCAGGCGGGGCAACCGACACAGTTGCGCGCGCAATCAACCCAGCGGCAGAAGAGGCGCTTGGCAAATCCATCGTTGTTTTGAACAAATCCGGCGGTGCTGGTGCGATTTCGACGGCCTATGTGAACACAGCTGCGGCGGATGGCTACACGTTCTTGTACGGCGCTGAAAACCCGCAGTTGCACCCGATCATGGGCGTGTCTGACCTCGATTATTCCGGCTTTACACCGATCAACATTCTGGGTCGTGGCGTGGCTGTGATTGTGGTGCCTGCCGACTCTAAATACCAAGATATGTCTTCGTTGATGGCGGAAATCGCGGCCAACCCCGGCGATGTGATTATGGGCTCAACTGGCCCCGGCGGTTTGCCCAGCACAATTGGCGCGTTGATTGCAAACTCAGCGCCCTTCGATGTGACCGCGATCCCATTTGACGGTGAAGGCCCCGGTCTGACTGCGATGCTTGGCGGCGAAGTTGACTTTATGCCTGCCGGTATCTCTGCTGCGGCGGAACAGGTCAAAGCGGGCAAAATGCGCGCCTTGGCGGTTGTGAACACTGAGCCTGTTGACACATTGCCAGAAGCACCAGCGATTACAGATGCGCTTCCTGCGATGTCCGACTTTTTGCCATGGGGGCCGTTTTATGGCGTCTTCGTGAAAAAGGGCACGCCTGACGATGTTGTCGCCACGATGACAGCCGCGTTTGACACAGCCGCGCAAAGCGAAACCTTCACCACTTTGATGGCCAATCGCGGCAACATCGTGATGAATATGTCCGGCCAAGAAGCGGTCGACTTCCTTGCCAAGTGGCAGCAGGTCACAGCTTGGGTCTTGCAAGACACAGGCGTCGCGAAAGTGAACCCTGCGGACTTGGGTATCACCCGTCCATAAACGATTGCGCGTCGGCCCATGCGTTGGGCCGACGCTGCGCTTTTTACGGAGCCCCTCCCCATGAGTACTGATCAACCCAACCGTAAGCCCGGAGAGCTTGTCTTCGCGCTGATCCTTCTGGTGTTTTCTGTCGCCGCATTCTGGCAAGCCTATGAAATTTCTGGGTTTTCAGGAAAGACGGAGCCCGGTGTCTTTCCGATGGTCGCTGCCGCCATCATGGTGGTGAGCAGCCTTGTGATCCTTGTGTCCGCCGCGCGGCGCGCAGGCCCTGCGGCCGATGCCGACGGGTTTTTGGACACGGTGATGACCCCGCGCCATTTCGTGTTGATTGGCTTGGTCTTTGGCTATGTGCTGTTGATGCCGAGCTTGGGATTTGTGGCAAGCTCCGCGCTGTTTTTATTTGGCGCGTTTCAGTTTTTGTGGCGCAGAAATCCGTTGCTGACCTTGGCACTTACGGTCTTTTCCTTGGCCATTATCTACGTCGTTTTCCGTGAAGTATTTCAAGTCGTCCTGCCGCAGGGCACCCTTGTGAAAGGTCTATTCTAATGTTGGAAATCTTGGGGTTCTTTTCCATTGCATGGACCGATCCGTGGCTCATTTTCTTGGTCGCGACGGGGACGTTTACAGGCATATACATCGGCGCCATTCCCGGCCTGTCGGTCACAATGGCGACATCTATTTTGATTTCCTTCACCTTCAAATGGGACGTGAACGAGGCCTTGGCTTTGATATCAGGTGTGTTCTTTGGCGGCGTTTACGGCGGGTCTCGAACGGCGATTTTGCTGAACATACCAGGGGCCCCATCGGCCATCGCAACGGCGATCGAGGGCTATCCTTTGGCCAAACGCGGCGAGGCGGGGGAAGCCATCGGGCTGACCACGGTGATGTCGGTTTTTGGTGGATTTGTTGGGATTTTGGCACTGGCGTTGTTCGCCCCGATCATCTCTGAATTTGCGCTCAAATTCCAATCGCGCGACTACTTGTTGTTGGGCTGCATTGGTATTTTGTTGATTGGCACATTGTCTGGTGGAAGCTTTGCCAAAGGCGCGTTTGCAGGCGGGCTTGGCATTTTGATCGGCATGGTTGGGCTGGACCCGATGACCGCCGAAGGGCGCTTTACCTTTGGTTCGATCCATCTTTTGGGCGGCATTCCCTATGTTGCGGCCATGATCGGTTTCTTTGGTGTCGCCGAAGCCTTGGTGCAGTTGAACACGTTGAATACGCCTGCGATCAAACAAAAGATCGACCGAATTATCCCGAAGTTCTCGGACGTCAAAAAGTACTTTTGGTTGGCGATGCGGGCCTCTGGGATTGGCACGATCATTGGGGCGTTGCCTGGCACGGGCGGCGATATCGCGGCTTTGCTGGCCTATGATGACGCCAAACGCACGACCAAGGACCCTGAGCGCCCCTTTGGCACGGGCAACCGTGAAGGCTTGGTCGCACCTGAGGCGGCAAACAACGCGGCAGTGGGTGGGGCGCATATTCCGATGTTGACGCTCGGCATTCCGGGCGATGCGGTGACGGCCGTTATCATCGGCGCTTTGTTCATTCATGGGCTAAAACCTGGGCCGTTATTGTTGGTGGAAACCCCGCATCTGTTTTGGTTCATCGTTGGCACGTTGACCTTGGCCAATATCTTTTTGCTGGTGTTCGGGCTGACGGGGATCAAGCTGTTCACAAAGATCGTTGAATGCCCCAAGGCTGTTTTGATCCCGCTGATTGTGGTGCTCAGCGCGGTGGGCACATACGCGATCCAGAACAACCCTGTTGATGTCTATTGGATGCTGCTGTTCGGAGTTGTGGGATACTTTATGAAGACCTACGGGTTTGAGGTTGGCCCTGTGATTTTGGGTGTGATCCTTGGCCCGATGATGGACAGCAATTATCGCAGGACCATGCTGCGGTCGCGCGGGGATTTCGGTGACTTTATTTGGGGCTTTTTGTCCAACCCGATTTCGCTGGTGCTGACGACGGCGTTGGTGCTGATGGTGCTCAGTCAAACGCCTGTGTGGCCCTATCTGCGCAAGCGGTTATCGTTCCGCAAAGGATAGATCGGTCGCGCCTTTGCGCTAACCCAACACTTCATCCACCCACGCGGGCACGATGTCACTGGCGCGGCCCTCACGGACTTCATCGAAGGGCGCGTTGGAGGCTTCTAGGTTCAGCTCCAGCGTTCTGATGCCTAGCTGGCGCGCCATGTGGCCAAAGCCTGCCGCAGGATAGACCGTGCCAGAGGTGCCGATCGACACAAACAGATCGCTGTCTTCAATCGCGTCTTGGATCACGTCCATGTGGTAGGGGATTTCGCCGAACCAGACGATATCTGGCCGCGTTTTGGGCGCAGAGCATGACGGGCAGGGGTCTGTCACATGCATCTCGCGCGGGGCGCGCCAGCGATGGACGCAGGCCGCACAAAGCGCATCCATCACAGCGCCGTGCATGTGGATCACCTGTTTGGCCCCGCCACGTTCCAACAGATCATCGACGTTCTGCGTGACCAAATACACCGGCGCATCATGGGATTTTTGCAAGCGCGCCAAAGCCTTATGCGCCGCATTGGGCTGGGCCTCGGCGGCTTGTCTGCGGCGTTCATTGTAAAACCGTTGCACCAAATCCGGATCGCGCTCAAAGGCTTCGGGCGTGGCGACATCTTCGACACGGTGGTCTTCCCACAAGCCATCAGCGGCGCGAAAGGTCCGCAAACCGCTTTCCGCCGACAGGCCTGCGCCAGACAAAATGAATATGCCGCCTTGGGCCATCTTTGCGCGATCAGCTACAGTGTTGCGCGGCTGTTTGGCCGAAATTCTTGTAGCGCTTCCAGAAGGCTTCGTTGCCACGCCCATCGGCCTGACGCAGCTCCTGCGCTTTGTGGGGATCTTCAAAGAACTTGGCCGCTTTGCGCTGCTCACGGTTCTTAAGCGTCATATCCGCGGCTTGCTGAATGCAGCCACACAACGCGCGGCTGGAAGCCTTGCGATCAGAGGCGATACACGCCCGTTCAATCACGCCTGCGGATACGGGAGCGGGCGCCAGTGTGGGCCCCGTAAAAGCGACAGCCGCCGCCAAAATCATTACTGCTTTTTTCATGTCTCTGCCTTTGCCAAAACCGCCCCGTCTTACGCAGGGCCTGATATATGGTTTACCTATGTGGGCAGTATGCCTGATTTATAAGGACATTTCAATTTCGACGTCCCCCGCGTGCAAACGGCGGCGATGGATTGCCGATTTGGGGAATTTGAACCGCACGCCTGAGATAATGCACCTCTTCCCGTCGATGCAAAGCATCGACACGCGACCGCCCGCCCCCAAGGCGGGAGCTTTCCGCTCCCACCCGTGCGGTCACGTGGGGGGCTAGATGTCTATTGGTGTGTTTGGAGTCTGGGGCGTAGCTAAAGTGAGTATTTTTGCCAAGAAAAAGCTAAACGCGCGTAAAAGCCTCTGGAGGAATGTCCGAGGTTTCAGCGGGCGTTTTCACAGGTGCAGGGTCTTTTGGAAAGTCCGTCAAGCACAGGCCGTCTTCTGTTTGATCAATGAATTCTTTGTTGATGTCATCGCCCGCTGCCCCTGCGAATGTTGTGAGACCCGTTGCTAAAACCGCACCCAAAACTGTGTTGAAAAGTGGGTGAGTTACAACTTTAGCAATACGTGATGGCGACGGACTGCGTTGGTCCGTTGGCAGGGCACTCGCGCGTTCTAAGCGTCGGTTTAGCTGATCAATCGTGTCGACCATTGCATGAACGAGCAGGGCGAGTTCTTTGACACGTTTGCCTTCGGGGGCATCGCTCGTCAATTGAAAGCGAATTTGGCGCAGGATATTTGGAAGCTTCTCCAAAGGTTCGATGGAGTCTGCCGTGCAGTTTGATATTTCTCGATGATAAAGGTTGAGTGCTTCTTCAATAAGGTTTGCAAGGCGATCGGCTTGCGGCGCAAGGACTTTAGAGCGCGGCACCATAGATCGGACGTGATCTTCAAATTTCTCGGCGCGTTTGGCGCGTAGCTCTTTTTTGATGCGCTCAATCTCACGCGCCACGGCTTCTGGTCCTGCTTTCCAGTGCTCATCGTCAATCAAAACAATGTCATACCAGAGGTCCCAATCGGGGGTGCGACCCTTAAGCAGGCCCTCGTACCAATCGATCCAAAACGCCATGGCGGGATCGGTGGACCACTCGTGGCGCAGGGTTTTCCAGTTGTTTGCGATGGCGTCTGGCCATGTCACGTTCAGCCAGAGAGGCTTTTCTAACAGGACCTTGGGGGCAGACTGGTTGAGCAGCTCAGCGGCGGAACGGGCGGAAGAGACGGCGGAACGGGCGGCGGAAGACGTGGAGACGGCATCGGAATAGGCAGCGGAAGAGGCGGCATCGGTAGCGGAACGGGCGGCGGAAGAGGCGGAAGAGGCAGCGGAAGAGGCGGCATCGGCAGCGGAAAAGGCGGAATTGCCGGCATTTGCGGCGGGAAAGGCGGCGGCGAAAGCGACGGAATTGGTGGAAATAGCGGTGGAATCGGCGGCTGCGGCTTTCACATCGGCGGTTGGTAAAGTGCCCGCAACCGCCGATGTGAACATCGCGCGGATGACGATTACGTCAAATGAAAATCCTGTGAGTGCCACTGGGCGAGGCGCTCCGCCGATGTTGGGCAGGACGCGTGCGGCGCATTGGCTGGCAAAGGCGCAATGTGCCTCATGGCTGGCGCCTTTGGCCCAGTTTTCGATTTCTTTTTCGAATGCGTCGAAGTCAAATTCTTCGTCGTCTGCCACGATACTCACCAATCAAATTCACTGCCTCAATCCGCCATAATTCACGCAGTCCCCGACTGATTGCAAGAAACTAAACGCGCTTGCGAGGCTATGCCGTTTTGCACTGTTTTCGACCGGCAACGTCGGTCAGCGCCCGTTCATAAGGGCTTACGCCGCCCCATCTGGGGCGACGGTCCCTTCTTCACCCCCACAGGCGGGCGCTTTCGCACCCACCTCGGGTCGGGCGCTGACCTTGGGTGTTATCGCCACTTGGGGCCGCGCCCTGCGTTCAGGGCTTGCAAATGGTGCGGATTCACCCCATAGAAATCAGCTAAATCTGACGCCCCACATTTTGCGCTAAAGGCCTGACATGACCGAGCTTAAAAACATCCGCAACTTCTCGATTGTTGCTCATATCGACCACGGCAAATCGACTTTGGCGGATCGTTTGATCCAGTCCACCAACACGGTTGCCGACCGCGATATGAAGGCGCAGATGTTGGACAGTATGGACATCGAGCGCGAGCGGGGGATCACCATCAAGGCGAACTCTGTGCGCATCGAATACAAAGCGGACGACGGCGAGCTGTATATTCTCAATCTCATCGACACCCCCGGTCACGTGGATTTCGCCTATGAAGTCTCGCGCTCTATGCAGGCGGTCGAGGGCTCTTTGTTGGTCGTGGATGCCTCGCAAGGGGTTGAGGCGCAGACCTTGGCGAATGTCTATCACGCGTTGGATGCGGACCACGAAATCGTGCCTGTGCTCAACAAGGTCGATTTGCCCGCCGCCGAACCCGACCGCGTGCGTCAAAACATCGAAGACGTGATTGGCATCGACGCCTCTGACGCGCTGGAGATTTCCGCCAAAACCGGCATCGGCATTCCGGCCGTTTTGGAAGCCATCGTCACCCGTTTGCCTGCGCCCAAAGGCGACCGCGATGCGCCGCTCAAAGCGATGCTGGTGGACAGTTGGTACGACAGCTATCTCGGCGTTGTCGTTATGATCCGCGTCATCGACGGCACGATCAAAAAGGGCGACAAGATCAAGATGATGCAGACCGGCGCGCAATATGGCGTCGATAAGCTCTCGGTTCTTAAACCCCAGATGGTCGACATCCCCGAGCTTGGCCCTGGCGAGATTGGCATCTTCACCGCCTCCATCAAACAGGTGCGCGACACCCGTGTGGGCGATACGATTACGCATGACAAGAAACCCTGCGCTGAGGCGTTGCCAGGCTTTAAGCCTGCGCAGCCTGTGGTGTTCTGTGGTCTGTTCCCAGTCGATAGCGCCGAATTCGAAGACCTGCGCAATGCCATCGAAAAGCTCGCTCTGAATGACGCGTCTTTCTCCTCTGAAATGGAAACATCCGCCGCGCTGGGCTTTGGCTTTCGCTGTGGCTTCCTTGGCCTGTTGCACCTCGAGGTCATCCGCGACCGTCTTGAGCGCGAATATGACATCGACCTGATCACCACAGCGCCTTCCGTGATCTACCACGTGCACATGCGCGACGGCTCCATGATCGAACTGCACAACCCCGCCGATATGCCCGATCTCACGCATGTCGAACACATCGAAGAGCCGCGCATCAAGGCCACCATCATGGTGCCCGACGAATACTTGGGCGATGTGTTGAAACTCTGCCAAGACCGTCGCGGTGTGCAAATCGACCTGACATACGCTGGCACCCGCGCCATGGTCGTCTACGATCTGCCGCTCAACGAGGTGGTCTTCGACTTCTACGATCGCCTCAAATCCGTGACCAAAGGCTACGCGTCCTTCGATTACGTCATGACAGGCTATCAACAAGACGAGCTGGTCAAAATGTCCATCCTCGTCAATGACGAACCCGTGGATGCGCTCTCCACCATGGTCCACCGCCACCGCGCCGAAGCCCGTGGCCGTGGCATGTGTGAAAAGCTCAAAGAACTCATCCCGCGTCACATGTTCAAAATCCCGATCCAAGCCGCCATCGGCGGCAAAGTCATCGCCCGCGAGACCCTTGCTGCGCTCCGCAAAGACGTGACCGCCAAATGTTACGGCGGCGACGCGACGCGTAAGAAGAAACTGCTGGAGAAGCAGAAGAAAGGTAAGAAAAAGATGCGCCAATTCGGCCGCGTGGAGATCCCACAGCAGGCGTTTATTAATGCATTGAAGATGGACGATTAAGTTCACTTTCGGGCTTGCCCGAAAGTGAACGAAAGTGCTGCGCGTGGCAGCTTATTTTTCAAGGAAAAATACGCGAGAACGCGCGGTGCTTTTAAGAAACGGAACCGCGCAGGCCCGCACAACAGCGCAAGACCCTGCCGTGGCAGCCTATTTTCTGTAAGAAAATGGGCGAGAGCGGTGGAGGCTTTTCGCGGGCTGGGACGTTTTTTAGGAATACCTCTTTGTGATTGCCTTGGCTGACCTTTCTATGTCTGGAAAAAGGTCTTGTTCTGTTATTCCCAAGAGCGACAACTCCTTTAAAATTCTGTTTTTTGATGATGGAGCAATTGCAATTTCGTCGTATGGAATATCATTCACTATTTCCGCTGACGGAGGAACATCAATTCCAAAAACTAAAAAGGCCCCATCCTGCGCTTCGATACGCTTATGTAAGCGTTTTGGAACAACCGAAATGGTTCTTACTAGGTCTAATGGATCAACAATTGGCCTGAAATCTGATTTTTCGTGTCTGACAAACTGAATTAATTTCTTAACTGCTTCGTGCTCGTTGAATTTCTCTATGCACTCCTTATCCGTTGTTGACAGAGTAACTTGAAAGTCACGTCTCGTTGTTTCTTCGCCCTTGCAATGTATTAGATGTTCTCTAATTGTCCCTTTTTCCGCTGTGTTTAATAGGCTTAAGCTCGCTAAAATTGAAACTGCGTCACTATCAAAGTACTTCTGCTTACTTAAGTTGGGCCTCATGGCTAGAACCGATCCAATATCCGATGGATGGCTTGAAACAGCAAAATATAGAGCCACCAGAGGATTATTTGTGACGTCCAAAAGTCTGGTTGGAATGCCGTAATGTTGAGCACGAACCAACCTGTCAAAAGTAGAACTGTCAGTCATAAACTCTTGGGGATGACGGGCAAGAATTTGACGGAATAGTAGATGCTCGTTTTTTATGTGATTTTTAACCCGTAAAACCGAAGGCGTCGCCTCAAATGTTTTCCTACCGTGGCCCCTAAATACTAAGGTTTGATTTTGTCGTTCACTAGTGATCTTGGACAGCTTTCGAATAAAACCTTCTAAGCTAGTGATATGGCGCGGCATAAATTGGTCTCACTTTGGAAAATTGTTTTCTATGAGTTAACCGCCAAATGTTGTGACATGCAAGTTTTAGGCCGACACCGTCGGCCAGCGCCCGACCCTCCCCACGGGAGGGCGCTAAAGCACCCACCCAGGGTCAGGCGCTGTCCTTAGCAACTCCTAATGAACCGCGCGCCAAGGTCACACATGCGAAGCATTTGGCACCTGCGTATCGTGTTTGCAGTGGCAAACCCGTTCGCGTCTAAAACGCCATCCCATGGCGTTTTTTAACGACGCTCATGAAGCGACTTGACCCAAGACCAGAACGAGTTCCACCGTTCATCCTGACCCAAGGCGCGATAGGCCTCGCGGTCGGCTTGCTCTTGGGCCAGTTGTTGTTTCACTTCGGGGTGATCTTGGCCCACGTTGCGGCCCGTTTTTGGGTCGACAGGTCCATCCACTTCTTCGGCCACGGCGTCCCAAATTCGAAACAGATCGTCAAAGCTGATCAGCGCCGCCCGCGCGCGGCCGTAGCGTTTTAGGATCACTTGCGTGTCGCCTTTTTCGACCCGATCCAGCAGCTCGGTCAGGCGAGGGCGGAAGTCGGTGGTTTTGACAGTGATGTATTCCATGGCGATAAGCCCCTCAAAAATCTTGCAAACATGTAAAGCGGGCGGGGGCCAAAGCGTTAAACTTTTGCCACCTTGTGCCTTAATGTCGTGCAAAACTTTAAAAGAACCTCGACCCCAGCGTTCGATGCGGGATTAATGTCTCAGGGCTTAGACGCGCTCGAATCGCGACAGCCAAACGGTCAAGGCCGCTTCGAATTCACGCGGTTTCTCGGCGTGCAGCCAGTGACCGGTGTCGGGCAAAGATGCAAATTTTGCCTTCGGGAACAATGCTTTAGTCGCCTTACGGTGGTCGCGCGACACGTAAGAACTTTCCTCGCCAGACAAAAACAGCGTGTCCTTTTCAAAACGGCCCGTCACATCATCCGGCCAACCGACGATTTTGGGCATTTCATCTTCCAAAACCTGCAGGTTCAAAAGCCATTTTTTGTCTTTAACAACAAGGCTTTGCAGCAAAAACGCCCGCACGCCATCGTTGAAAACATCCTCGGCCAAAAGCGCATCTGCGTCGGACCGTTTTTCCACCTTGGACAAGTCCAAAGCCTGCATCGCATCAATCAACGGCTTGTTCGTATGCTCATAAGCAACAGGCGAAATATCCGCCACAATCAAGGACTTAACCAATTCAGGATGCGTCAAAGCCAGCATCATCGTCGCCTTGCCGCCCATGGAATGCCCCAAAACATGGGTGCCCCCGTCAGCGCCATGCGCCTTAAGAACCTCAGCGAGATCATCAGCAAGGTCCGTGTAAGCCATTGAATCAGAACGAAAACTCGCGCCGTGATTGCGCATATCAACCGAAATGACTTGGCGATCCGCAGACATCCGTTTGGCGATCACACCCCAATTGCGCGCAGAGCCAAACAGCCCGTGCACGATCAAAAGTGGTGTTTTATCAGTGGGTTGCCCCGTGAGAACTGTGTTTAACATATCGCAGTGATACAGGCTTGGCGGCAAGGCGAAAAGCCCCTAAATTAAAACACTATGGACCACAATTTCGCACATAAAACCGACCGGCTTGCGACCCTTTTGGCGGATCGCCTTGGCGTGCATGCAGGGCAGGGTTTTGAGCAAAAGCTACGCAAAGCAGGGCGCCGTTTGCCTCGTTGGGCGCGCAAAGACGGTGCTGCGATTGTTGGGGCTATGTCATTGGAAACGCATCCAAAAATGTCGATGCGTGTGGATCAAAAACCCGTAAATCGGTCCATTCGAAACCTGACGTCCTACCTTGAGGGCATCGATCCCAATAAGCGGCGCGTGGAGCGTTTGCTTGATATTTTGGCGATGATCGCGTTGGTCCTGATCGTGACCGTCGGCGGTTTTGTTACCTATATGGTTTGGCAAGGGCTGATATAAAAACGCGCCACGACACCCCGTGTCATTTACTGAAGGATTGTGGTGAAAGGGGGGTGCTGTGCAATGCGTCACGTATGACCAAAGTGACGGTGACAAAGCTGACGTAAAGCAGCAAATACCATGATCCCATTTTGGCGAAGCTGACCATTTCGCCGTGCATTTGGCCTGTGTAAACCCAGACTTTTGTGGCTGTCCCGACATTTTCTGCGACCCATAAAAAGAACGATGACAAAAAGGCCGCCACAGGCATGGGCATCCAGTATTGATTCCCAATTGTGAACCATATTTTCGTATTCCAAAACAATAGGATAGACCCAATAAATAGGGCGTACCGGATGTCAGGGACGAAGTGGTGCGCGAAGAAGTTTACATAGATGAGGCTTGCGAAAACCACGGTCCACGAAAACGGTGGGTAGGGGGCGAACCGCATGTCAAACAGGCGAATGGCGCGAGCCATGAAGCTGCCGACAGAGGCGTACATGAAGCCGGAAAACAAAGGCACGCCGCCAATTTCGAACAGGCCTGATCCGGGGTAGTCCCAACAGCCTACGTGGAGTTTGAACACCTCCATGATCGTGCCTGTGATGTGAAACAAGAAAATGACTTTGGCCTCTGAAAGCGTTTCCATGCGCAGCGCGAGAAACAGGATCTGTAAGGTGAGCGCATAGGCCAAAAGCGCGTCATAGCGCGCGATAGGCCAGTCGCTTTGCCACACTGCATTGCTGAGCAGCATCGCGATCAACAGCAGGCCGCCAAAGAGTGCTGCCCAGCCCATTTTAAGCGTGAACATAACCAATTCCGTGACGGATTGGGGGAGGCGCGCGCGCAGCCAATTGCCCAATCGGCGTTCGATGATCATGTTCTGCTTCATGTGCTGAGTTTCACATGTTTGCGGGCAAAGAAAAAGGGGCCCTGAGGCCCCTTTAAATGTCGGTTTTGTTTGGCTTTACAGGTTTGGGTAAAGCGGGAATTTTGCGGCCAAGGCTTCGACTTTGGCGCGCACAGAGGCCTCAACCTCTGCGTTGCCTTCTTCGCCGTTGGCGGCCAAGCCATCAACAACTTCGACGATCCAATCACCGATGAGGCGGAACTCAGCTTCGCCAAAGCCGCGGGTTGTGCCCGCAGGTGTACCAAGACGCACGCCAGATGTGATCATCGGTGGCTCTGGGTCAAACGGGATGCCGTTTTTGTTACAGGTGATGTGAGCGCGCTCGAGAGCGGCCTCAGTGATTTTACCGTTCACACCTTTGGGGCGCAGATCGACCAGCAAAACGTGGGTGTCTGTGCCGCCTGTGACGATATCAAGGCCACCTTTCATCAACTGATCGGACAACGCTTGAGCGTTCACGATCACTTGCTTGGCGTACTCTTTGAACTCAGGGCGCAAGGCTTCGCCGAATGCGACGGCTTTGGCTGCGATCACGTGCATCAAAGGGCCACCTTGGATGCCTGGGAAAATCGCGGAGTTCACTTTCTTGGCGATCTCAACATCGTTTGTCAGGATCATGCCACCGCGTGGACCGCGCAGAGTTTTGTGTGTCGTTGTTGTCGCCACGTCTGCATATGGGAACGGGCTTGGGTGCTGGCCGCCTGCGACGAGACCCGCGAAGTGCGCCATATCGACCATGAGGATCGCGCCAACAGAATCAGCAATCTCGCGCATTTTCTTGAAATCAACTTGGCGTGGGATGGCAGAACCACCTGCGATAAGCATCTTTGGTTTGTGCTCGTTCGCCAGTTCTTGGATCTGATCGTAATCGATACGCTGGTCTTGCATGCGCACGCCGTACTGGATGGCGTTGAACCATTTACCAGATTGGTTTGGCTTGGCACCGTGGGTCAAGTGACCGCCCGCATCCAAGGACATGCCGAGGATCGTATCGCCAGGCTGCAAGAGCGCTGTGAAGACACCTTGGTTGGCTTGGGAACCGGAATTTGGCTGTACGTTCACGTACTTAACGCCGAACAATTCTTTTGCGCGGTCACGTGCAAGGTTCTCTGCGATGTCCACATATTGGCAACCACCGTAGTAACGGCGCCCTGGGTAACCTTCGGCGTATTTGTTCGTCAGGACGGATCCTTGAGCTTCCATGACGGCGGCTGAGACGATGTTCTCAGATGCGATCAATTCGATCTCACCGCGTTGGCGGCCGAGCTCTTGCTGCATTGAGCCGAACAGCTCAGGATCGCGGGAAGACAACGTTTCTGTGAAAAAACCTGCATCGCGTACGTTTGACGTCATGGTGTGTTCCTTGGCAGATGGAGAATGTTGCGGTGTGTTTAGCCAAATCGCGCCCCGTGGGAAACCCTCGTCTTGCGCATAATGATGATGAATAGGCCAAAGAGCGTGGTTCTACCGTCGTTTTAGGGTGAAAATACACTTGAAAGAACGCGGGTGGGTCGCGGTCTTGGCGCGTTTCGTGCCGCTTTGAACGAAAGCGCGTGAGTTTTCGATTGTGATTTGTTAGGCAAAGCTGTGTCTTGTGTAAGACATCTATAAATTGGACCCCAAACTATGGTCAAAATTGCTTTTACCGCCAGCGACGCACAGGTCGCCCAACGGGCCTATGAACGGCTCACATCACAATACCCGCACGTCCCTGTGGAACAGGCCGACGTGATCGTGGCATTGGGGGGCGACGGATTTATGCTGCACACGTTGCACGGCACCATGCATTTGGACACACCAGTTTATGGTATGAATTGTGGCACGGTCGGTTTTCTGATGAATGAATTTCGTGAGGAAAATTTGCCCGAACGTCTGATGGCGTCTGAAGAAGAAGTGATCAACCCGCTGAAGATGGTCGCACAAGACGGCAATGGTTTGATGCACAACATGCTTGCAATCAACGAGGTCTCACTGCTGCGTGCAGGCCCGCAAGCCGCCAAGCTGCGCGTGTCTGTTGACGGTAAGGTGCGGATGGATGAGCTGGTGTGTGACGGTGCGCTTGTGGCGACGCCCGCGGGATCGACCGCTTACAACTATTCTGCCCGTGGTCCCATTTTGCCGATTGGCTCTGACGTACTGGCGCTGACGGCTTTGGCTGCATTTCGCCCCAGACGCTGGCGCGGGGCATTGCTGCCCAAAGGGGCTAAGGTGCGGTTTGACGTGCTGAATCGTGCCAAGCGGCCAGTGATGGCGGATGCGGATAGCCGGTCTGTCAGCGATGTTGAATGGGTGGAGATCACCTCAGACCCGAGCGTCCAGCACCGCATCCTGTTTGATCAAGGCCACGGTCTTGAAGAGCGTTTGTTGAGCGAACAATTCGTTTGATGCACTTGCGTCTGAGACCCGTCACATAGGTTCTAACGCGACCTCACGTGTTTTTGCGGGCACGTGTTAAAGCGCCCGCAGATCTGTGTTTCCCGATGAGCCAGTTAAAGTCAGTCTTTGGCGTAACCAAGTCCTTGAAGTGCCACTTTGATTTCGTCCAAAATCGCGGGGTCGTCGATGGTCGCCGGCATTTTGAACGGCTCACCGTCAGCGATTTTGGCCATCGTTGCACGTAGGATTTTACCTGATCGCGTCTTGGGCAAGCGCTCGACCACGCAGGCCAATTTGAACGCAGCAACAGGTCCGATTTTACCTCGAACATCTGTCACGACTTCGCGGACGATGTCGTCGGTGGACCGCTCCACCCCAGCATTGAGACACAAGAACCCCAGCGGCATTTGCCCCTTGAGCGTGTCTGCCACGCCGATCACGGCGCATTCGGCGACATCAGGGTGGGAGGCCAAGACCTCTTCCATCGCGCCGGTCGACAGGCGGTGGCCTGCAACGTTAATCACGTCATCCGTGCGCGCCATGATGTACAAGTAACCGTCTTCATCTTTGATGCCCGCGTCGCCCGTTTCGTAGTAACCTGGAAACTGCTCGAGGTAACTTTTCTTGAAACGATCTTCGGCATTCCAAAGGTTCGGAAATGTCCCGGGCGGCAAGGGCAATTTGACAGCGATGGCACCGAGTTCGCCTGCGGCAACTTCGTGGCCAGCCTCGTCTAAAATATGAATATCATACCCCGGCATCGCCACCGAAGGGGAACCGACTTTCACTGGCAATGCTTCGATCCCAAGCGGATTGGCTGCAATGCCCCAGCCTGTTTCTGTCTGCCACCAGTGATCGATGACAGGTTTTTTCAACAAGGTTTGCGCCCAATTGATTGTGTCTGGGTCTGCGCGCTCGCCGGCCAAAAACAGCGATTGCAAGCCGCTCAGATCGTAGTCGCTGATCAAAGCGCCGGTTGGATCTTCGCGTTTGATCGCACGAAAGGCCGTGGGCGCTGTGAACAAGACTTTGACGTTGTGTTCTTCAATCACGCGCCAAAAAGTGCCGGCGTCAGGGGTGCCGACGGGTTTGCCCTCGAACACGACTGTGGTGTTGCCGTGCACGAGCGGCCCGTAGCAAATGTAGGAATGGCCCACGACCCAGCCCACGTCTGACGCAGCCCAGAACACATCACCGGGGTCTACATTGTAGATGTTCTTCATGGTCCAATTCAGCGCCACAAGTTGCCCGCCCGTGTGTCTGATCACGCCCTTGGGCGCGCCTGTGGTGCCAGAAGTGTACAAGATATATGCAGGGTGATTGCCTTCGACTGGCAGGCAGTCTGCGGGGGCGACGCCCTCTTGAAACCCGTTCCAGTCAAAATCGCGCCCTTCAATAAGTTGCGCAACTTCTTGTTCTCTTTGAAGAATTACAGTGAAATCTGGTTTGTGGGCCGCCAGTTCAATGGCATTGTCGAGCAAGGGTTTGTAGTGCACCACGCGATTGGGCTCAATACCACAAGAGGCGGCGATGATCGCTTTGGGCGTGGCGTCGTCGATCCGCACCGCCAATTCATTCGCGGCAAAGCCACCAAAGACCACGGAATGCACAGCCCCGATGCGCCCACAGGCCAGCATGGCTTCAAGCGCTTCTGGAACCATCGGCATATAGATGATGACGCGGTCGCCTTTTCCGATGCCTTTGGCACGCATTGCACCAGCCAAATTGGCCACACGATCGCGCAGTTCGGTGTATGAAATAGAGCGCTTGGTTTGCGTAACGGGGCTGTCATAGATAATAGCCGCCTGCGACCCGCGCCCGTTTTCAACGTGGCGATCAACAGCGTTGTAACAGGTGTTGGTTAAGCCGTCTGAGAACCATTCGTAAATCGGTGCGGCGTCATCAAACAGAGCTTTTGTCGGTTTCTTGAACCAGTGAATCTGCTCTGCGACATCCATCCAAAAAGCTTCCGGATCCGCTTTCCAAGCATCATAGACGTCTGAGTAAGAGTTGCTTTGACCCATTTGATGCTGTTCTCCTCACATCGTTACACATTTGCCGCGCCAGACCGACAGTTGACTGCATGCGCGGCCACAGTGGCGGCGCAGCCCTCCTCAGGGACAACGTATCTTGCGCTGAAGACGCTGAATGCAATGTTAGCAAAACTGGGCGTTAGAGGTTACCAAAATTATGCAAACTTGAATAGAAAGCGCGTTTGCAAAATTTGCAGCAGAATAGATTAGGGGGTTGTGTGCCCAATCGCGTCAATTCCGATTGGGCAACGAGTTTGAGCGGGCGCAATGGAAAATGCGCCGCCGACGTTTTAGCCGTAGTGCGACACAGGCGTCCCAGAGATTGCCGACATGTTGAGCAATCCACGGGCCGTGATGGACGACGTCACCACATGCGCGCGGTTGCCAAGACCCATCAAGATAGGACCAACTTCCAGCCCACCACCTTTTGTTTTCAAGATGTTACGAACACCAGAGGCCGCATCAGCGTTTGCAAAGACCAACGCATTCGCGGGCTCAGTCAAGCGTGAGGACGGGAAAATACGTGTCCGCAATTCTGGATCCAAGGCCGCATCAATATGCATTTCGCCTTCGTATAAAAAGTCGCGTGGCTCAGAGTCGAGAATTTCAAGCGCTGCGCGCATGCGACGGCCTGTGTCGCAATCCAAGTTGCCAAACTGCGAATGGGAACACAGCGCAATCTGCGGCTCCGTTCGGAAACGACGAATATGGCGCGCTGTAGCGATCACGGTTTCTGCGATTTGCATCGGTGTCGGTTCAGGATGCACATGGGTGTCCGCAATAAACAGCGGGCCGTCTTCCAAAATCATCAACGACAAAGCCCCAACAGGGTGCAGTTCTTTGGTGCCCAAAATTTCGGTCAGGTACTTGAGGTGCCACAAGTATTGTCCAAAGGTGCCACAAATCAGGCTGTCTGCATGGTCTTGCTGAACCATAATCGCGCCGATGGCTGTGGTGTTTGTCCGCAAGATTGCTTTGGCCAAGTCAGGCGTCACGCCTTGGCGCTGCATGAGCTCGTGATAGGCCTGCCAATACTGTTTGTAGCGGCTGTCGCTTTCAGGGTTCACGATTTCAAAATCGATACCTGGTCGAATTTGCAGGCCAGCACGCTCTGCACGCATGGCGATCACGTCCGGACGACCAATCAAAATTGGCATGTCTGTCGTTTCTTCGATCATTGCATTGGCCGCGCGCAGCACGCGTTCGTCTTCGCCCTCTGCAAAAACAATGCGCCGCTCAACTTGTGAGGCTGCAGCAAAGACAGGGCGCATAATCATCGCGGATTTGAACACAGAATGATCAAGCGAGGCTTTGTAGGCTTCGATGTCTTCCAGAGGACGCGTTGCAACTCCGCTTTCCATCGCAGCGCGTGCGACGGCTGTGGCGACCACGCCCATCAAGCGGGGATCGAAGGGTTTGGGGATCAAGTAATCCGGACCAAAGGTCATGCGTTCACCGCTATAGGCCGCCGCCGCTTCTGCAGATGTTGTGGCGCGGGCGAGGGCTGCGATACCTTCGATACACGCGATTTTCATGTCGTCATTGATCTCGGTGGCGCCAACGTCCAGCGCCCCGCGGAAAATGAAAGGGAAGCATAACACATTGTTAACTTGGTTGGGGTAATCAGAACGCCCCGTCGCGATGATCGCGTCGGGGGCGACCTTTTCCAAGTCAGCAGGATCGATTTCAGGGTTGGGATTGGCCAACGCGAAAATGATTGGCGCTTTGGCCATTTTTGTCACCATTTCTGGTTTCAAAACACCAGGGCCAGACAGGCCAAGGAAAAGATCCGCGCCTTCGATCACGTCATCCAAAGTCCGCAGATCGCTT
The DNA here is from genome assembly GCF_039769035.1 of Pacificibacter sp. NCBI lineage: Bacteria > Pseudomonadati > Pseudomonadota > Alphaproteobacteria > Rhodobacterales > Roseobacteraceae > Pacificibacter > Pacificibacter sp. The sequence continues at coordinate 18,917 of NZ_JBDMZG010000107.1, read as the reverse complement.
TTTTGCGCGTATTCCGCTTTTTGCGGTGTCATTTCTTCGGTGCGACCTTCGTAGACAAGCCCAGCAATGTCGCACAGCCAAACGTTTTCGCGTTTCACACCAAGTTTAAGCAGCATATTCAAGCAAGCAATGCCCGCAGCGCCGCCGCCTGTTGAAACGACCTTGATGTCTTCGAATTTCTTTTTGGACACTTTCAACGCGTTGGTCGCAGCGGCCCCCACAACAATCGCGGTACCGTGTTGATCGTCATGGAAGACTGGGATGTTCATCCGTTCGCGGCACAGTTTTTCGACGATAAAACAGTCAGGCGCCTTGATGTCTTCAAGGTTGATCGCGCCAAAGGTTGGCTCTAGCGAACAGACAATGTCAGCAAGCTTTTCTGGGTCGTTTTCGTTCACCTCAATATCGAAGCAATCGATGTTGGCGAATTTCTTGAACAGAACGGCCTTGCCTTCCATCACGGGTTTGGACGCGGCTGCGCCAATGTTGCCAAGGCCGAGAACGGCCGAGCCATTTGAAACAACGGCAACCAGATTGCCACGCGAGGTATAGCGGCTTGCGGTGCTTGGGTCCGCTTTGATTTCGAGGCAGGCCTCGGCCACGCCGGGGCTGTAAGCGAGTGACAAATCGCGGCCATTTGCGAGTGGCTTTGTCGCGCGGATTTCCAGTTTCCCAGGTTTTGGAAATTCGTGGTACCCAAGAGCCGCTTTGCGCAATGCTTCGTTGCGTGTGTCGTCCGCCATCTTATTGCCTCCAAATATTTAGTTTAGTGCTAAACTAATTTTTACGCGACGCCTGCGTTTGCGTCATTTGTTATCGCTCTACGCTTGTGGACCCCTTGCAATCAAGCCCTCCCATGCGAAATTAGGCCATGTTAGCGCAAACGATAACCGTTTTTATGCGATGAAGCGCAAATTCGCGAATTGTGCCTGTGATTTGCGGCAAGACTCTTGCATCCGGCCAAGCTGCGGCGCAGTCTAGACCAAACAGTCAAAATTATGAGGTGACCGCCCGTGTCTCTACTTTCCGCCGCACGCGACATCCGCGAAAAAGCCTATGCGCCTTATTCAAAGTTCAAAGTCGGCGTTGCCTTGCGCAGCGTATCGGGCGACGTTTTCGTCGGGGTGAATGTGGAAAATGCGGCCTATCCTGAGGGCACCTGCGCCGAAGCTGGTGCCATTGCGGCCATGATCGCAGCAGGGCAAACGCAAATCGCGGAAGTCGCTGTCATCGCGGATGCGCCGACTCCTGTGCAACCCTGTGGTGGCTGCCGGCAAAAACTTAAAGAATTCTCTGATGCGGATGTGCGCGTCACAATGGCCAACTTGGACGGTGTGTCCCTTTCGATGACTGTTGGGGAGTTGTTGCCTGGGGCGTTTTCGAAAGATCAGTTGGATATGTCATAAAGTGAAAGTGTGACGGTTATGGATGCACGGGAACTCATTGCAAAACTCCGCGACAAGCAGGCGCTTTCACCTGCTGAATTGACGTGGTTTGCCGCGGGCTTGGCGTCCGGTGCCATCAGCGATGCGCAGGCCGGTGCTTTTGCAATGGCGGCGGTGCTCAATGGTATGACGGACCCTGAACGCGTGGCGCTGACACTGGCGATGCGCGACAGTGGCGATGTGATGCAATGGGATTATCCTGCACCCACAATTGATAAGCACTCCACTGGGGGTATTGGCGATTGCGTGTCGTTGTTGCTCGCGCCTGCTTTGGCCGCTTTGGGGGCCTATGTTCCTATGGTGTCTGGGCGTGGTCTTGGTCACACAGGCGGCACGTTGGATAAGTTGGAATCCATTGCGGGCCTGAAGACTGAAGTGAGCGAAGACAAGTTTCGCGATGTCGTAACTGAGGTGGGCTGTGCGATTGTGTCTGCCACGGGGGCGATCGCGCCCGCTGACAAGCGGCTCTATGCAATTCGCGATGTAACAGGCACGGTCGAAAGCATTGATTTGATCACCGCGTCCATCTTGTCCAAGAAGCTGGCGGCAGGGCTTGAGGCTTTGGTGCTTGACGTGAAATGCGGCACTGGCGCGTTTATGTCGACAGTGGCAGAGGCCCAAGCGCTCGCGCAAAGTTTGGTGAAGACAGCAAATGGGGCGGGGTGCAAGACCTCTGCCTTGATCACCGATATGAACCAACCTTGCTGTCCGTCGCTTGGCAATGCGCTTGAGATCATGGAAGTTATGAAAGCCCTCACATCAGGCGAGGTGGACAACGATCTGTGTGATCTGACCTGCGCCTTGGGCGGCGAACTGATGGTGCTCAGTGGCATGTCCGATGACATTGACGCCGCAAGCTGGGCTGTGCGCGACACACTGACGGACGGCTCCGCAGCTGAGCGGTTTGGCCAAATGGTGTCGGCGCTTGGTGGGCCTAAGGATTTCGTGGACAACTGGCGTGATCGTCTGCCTGCGGCACCCGTTGTTCGAGATGTAACAGCACCAAGATCCGGCTTTGTGGCCGCCATGGATGGCAAAGCCATGGGCATGGCTGTAGTGCATTTGGGAGGCGGGCGTATGAAAGGCGGCGAACGGATCGATCCGGCTGTTGGGTTGTCAAACGTCTGTGCGCTGGGCGAGCCAACGGGCCAAGACGTGCTGATCGCAACGATACATGCACGATCCCCTGAGGATGCGGATGCGGCTGAAGCTGCGTTGTTAAGCGCCGTTTCCATTGCCGATGTCGCCCCGAAAAAGTCTGAATTGGTTCTAGAGAAGGTGTCCGTATGACACGAGCGTTTTTGATTGTTATGGATTCAGTCGGGGCTGGTGGTGCGCCGGATGCCGATACATTTTTCAACGGGGATGTGCCCGATACTGGCGCAAACACCTTGGCGCATATCATACAAGAGTGCAGTGCAGGACGCGCCGAAGAGGGCCGTTCGGGTCCGCTGAACATTCCTCATTTGGAAGCAATGGGACTGGGAGCGGCACTGCGGATTGCCAGTTCGGATGCCGTGCCGGGATTTGCCGGTGTCCCGCAAGGATTGTTCGGCGTCGCAACCGAGGTGTCTCGCGGCAAAGATACGCCGTCTGGACACTGGGAACTTGCCGGTGTTCCTGTGCCTTGGGATTGGCACTATTTTCCAGATGCGAAACCATCTTTTCCAGCTGAAATCATGGAGCTGACCGCAAAGTTGAGTGGGGCCGGTGGAACGCTCTGCAATGGCCATTCTTCGGGCATAGAAGTCATTAATACCTTTGGGGCTGAACACGTGAAAACGGGGTGGCCGATCATTTACACTTCGGCTGACAGCGTGATGCAAATCGCCGCCCACGAAGAGCATTTTGGTCTCGAACGGCTGTTGAAGCTGTGTAAGGATTTGGCGCCAGTGCTCCATGAAATGAAGCTGGGTCGGGTCATCGCAAGACCTTTCGTCGGTTCTGTCAAAGACGGGTTCACGCGCACTCAAAACCGCCATGATTATGCCATTGCAGCGCCTAGCCCAACGCTTTTGGATTGGGCCTATGATGCAGGTCGCAAGACATATGCTGTTGGAAAGATTGGTGATATTTTTTCAATGCGCGGCGTAAGTGATTTGCGAAAGGGCAGTGACGCGGTTTTGTTTGATCATCTGTGTGATGTGATGGACGAGGCACCGGACGGGGCATTTGTCTTTGCCAATTTCGTAGAATTTGACAGTCTGTTTGGCCATCGCCGCGACGTGTCAGGCTATGCGCGCCATCTTGAATGGTTCGACGCGCAAATTGCCCGTCTGTTGGCGCGCATGAAAGCAGGCGACCTTATTCTATTTACCGCAGACCATGGGAACGATCCCACTTGGGTGGGGACAGATCACACCCGTGAACGTGTGCCCGTGCTTGGCACTGGCGTTGGTGCAAAACCAATCGGAAACGTTAATTTTGTGGACGTTGCTGCGTCCATCGCCAAACATCTCGGGGTGCCTTCACAAGGCCCCGGAAGGAGTTTTCTATGACCGTACAAGACCTTAAAAAGCTTGAGTTGCACCTGCATCTGGAAGGGGCAGCGCCGCCTGCATTTATTCGCGGATTGGCCAAAGAGAAAAACGTCGATATCGGCCGGATTTTCGATGAAAACGGCGCGTATAAATATAAAGATTTTGTTGATTTCCTTCGGGTCTATGAGGCGGCAACGACGGTTTTGCAAAGTCCGCAAGATTTCTACCGTCTCACCCGTGCCGTTTTGGAAGAATGCGTTGCCAACCAAGTTATTTACGCCGAGACGTTCTTGGCGCCTGATTTTTGTGGTGGTGGCGATTTGATCGCTTGGAAAGACTATTTGGCCGCCATCGAACAGGCCGCCGAAGAGATGCAAAATGAGGCTGGGATCATCCTCAAAGGCATTCCCACATGTGTGCGTCATTTCGGACCTGATAAAGCCAAAAAGACCGCGATTTGTGCCGCAGAAACGGCCAGCAGCTTTGTCACTGGGTTTGGCATGGGCGGCGACGAGGCCTTTGGCGCGCAACGTGATTACGCCTATGCCTTTGATATGGCGAAAGAAGCGGGGCTTCAGCTAACATCGCATGCGGGCGAATGGGGTGGACCTGAAAGCGTGCGTGATGCGATCCGCGATTTGGGTGTCTCGCGCATTGGCCACGGCGTGCGCGCGATTGAAGATGATGCATTGATCGACGAAATCCTTGAAAAAGATGTCGTTTTGGAAGTGTGCCCAGGGTCCAATGTGGCGCTGGGCGTTTACAAAACGCTGGCAGATCACCCCATCGCAAAACTGCGCGAGCGGGGCGTGAAGGTCACAGTGTCGACCGATGATCCACCCTTTTTCCATACAACTATGCGTAAAGAATTTGGTGCTTTGGCTCAGACATTTAGCTGGGACGCCACTGATTTTGCAGCATTGAACACAACAGCTTTGGACGCGGCGTTTTGCGACGATGCAACCCGCAGTGCCTTGAAATCAACTTTGGAGCAAAACGATGCTTGAACACCTTACTGTCGTCACTCATCCTTTGGTGCAGCACAAGCTGACGTTGATGCGGGACAAGTCCACATCTACGGGCGAATTTCGTCAGCTTTTGCGCGAGATTTCTCAACTTTTGGCCTATGAGGTGACGCGCGAGTTGGAAATGACATCGCGCGAAATCGAAACACCGATGCAAAAGATGGATGCCCCTGTTCTTGCCGGTAAAAAGCTTGCGCTGATTTCTATTTTGCGCGCAGGCAACGGTTTGTTGGATGGGGTTCTTGAACTGATCCCCTCGGCGCGCGTTGGGTTCGTGGGCTTGTACCGCGACGAAGAAACACTTGAGCCAGTGCAATATTATTTCAAAGTGCCCGAAGCGATGGAAGATCGGCTTGTGATCGCAGTTGATCCGATGCTTGCCACGGGCAATTCTTCGGTTGCGGCCATTGATCTGTTGAAAAAATCTGGTGCGACGAACATTCGCTTCTTGTGCCTTTTGGCGTCTCCAGAAGGCATTGCGACAATGAAAAAGGCCCACCCAGATGTGCCCATTGTTACGGCGTCGGTTGACGAAAAGTTAAACGACAAAGGCTACATCATTCCGGGTCTTGGGGATGCGGGTGACCGTATGTTTGGCACAAAGTAAGTCAATTGGCGCTAAACAAAGCGGCGGAACTGTGTCACAACACACATAAATGTTCGGGCTGAGGCGTTTATGAAGATCACTAAAATTACGGTGCGGGCCATTGGGGCCGCTTTTGTCGGTGTGTTTGGTATGAGCATAGGGCCAGTTTTGGCGAGCTCTGACGGGCCAGCTGAAATTCCACCTGCTAGTTTTGCAGCGCGCCAATATGTCGACAGTACAGGGTGTGCCTTTGTGCGCAGTTTGAACACTGATGCGCCTTTGTGGGCGCCGCGTTTGGCGCGTGACGGGACGGTGTTGTGTGGATTTAAACCGTCTTTGCCGTCGCCCGAGCCAGACGTCGTACCTGCGCCAGACACTGATGTCGTCATCAAAGACGACAGTGATGTCGGTGCGGTTGAGCAACCTCTCGACGCCAGTGACGTTAAAGAAGATGAGGCCGTAGCTGAAGCCTTAGATGTGGCTGAGGCCTGTGATGCCGCTGAATCAACTGAGTCATCAAACTGCGCAGCGCAAGAAGATCCGTCCACCAACTTTGTTGTGAAGCGTTTGCCTGCTGGGCTGACTGTGCGTACATCGGATGGTGGAACCTTGACCACAACCGAACCGACGTTTGTTCGGGTTCCCGTTGAGGCGGTTGATGCCGAGGTTGCAGAAGTTCCAGAACCTGGAGTCACGTTACCCGTTTCAGTGCCTGAGAACATGGACGAGGTTGAGGGGCCGGAGAGCGTAGATGAGGCCGCGCCCGAAATGCAGATGGCAAGCGCTGAGCAAACGGCGGAGCCAGAGGCACTGGTGACGCCGCCTGCGCCAGCTGTGCAAAAGGTGGACGCAGTCCCAACGCAAAGCAAAAGACCGCAACTGCGCCCCGAGGAATCTCAGGTCGCGAAGGTTGCATCGCCTGATTCTGCGACAGCAAACGCCCAGACAGATGCTGCTGTAAATGCGAAACCCCAGCCAGTCAGGAAAGTGGCAACGCACACGATGCCTCCTAAACTTGGCAAACGCTATGTACAGGTTGGCATTTTTGGCGTGCCGAGCAATGCGGAGAGATCAATCGCGCGGCTTCACGCGTTAGGGTTGCCCGTCGCCTCACAGTTTATTACCCTGAATGGAAAGCGCGTGAAGGTTATCTTGTCTGGCCCGTTTGAGACGCATGCCCAAACAAAGGCCGCTTTGAAGCAGGCCCGTTCAGCAGGTTACAAGGATGCGTTTGCGCGTCGGTAGTTTGCGTTGCAGACTGCCGTTATCCGCCGCAGATGTTTTGCAAAGCTACCCATTGGCCGTCCGTCAAAACGGGGCGCGCTGACTGCAAACGCACAGCGTCGGCTTCGATCAGCGGGAGCGTTTCTGCGCCTGTGATGTCAATTGCTTGCGCGTAGGGCAAGGAACGGACTTCAGCTTTGGCAAATCGTTCGACCAATGCCTCCATGGCGACGGGCGCAGGCGTTTCACGCAAAAGATCTTCGGCGTAACTGTCGAGTGCTGCATCCGGAATATGCCCACTGGTCAAAAGCTTGAGAGGCGTCAAAAATCCAGCATGTTGCAAAAGGTGTTCAAGCGGATCAACGTCTTGCGCGCGCTGTTGTTCTGCCAAAACGTAGCCCGCGACCACATCCGGATCTTCGTGATCTTCGATGACACTGCGGTCCAGCAAAATGTAACCGCCAGGCAACGTTTTGGGGCTTTCCAAACCACTGCGCAGAACGACGATTTCACCAACTGGGTTGGTGCTTAAGCGCGCGTTGAGAAGGCGCAGCGCAATTGTGCCCTGCGGCGTTTGGCAGGGTCTTCCCGACAGGCGTTCGAGGCGCGATAGCAAAGAGGCGCCGATCTGATTGCGCGTCACGTCTGGCACGATGCTGGTGGCTTGGCGCACAAGGGCACCAGGCAGCCAAAATATGCCGATGGCTAACATTCCGACGCAGACGCCTGCCAATAGACCGCCCCGAACGCGACCTTGCCGCGCTGTGCCACGTTCAATGGCGCGCTGAATCCGCGCAATGGCGGCAATCATGGTTTCGTCTTCGGTTTCAAGGCGTTCGTCCGTGTCTGGACCGGGGGCATAGATCGCAAGACGTTCATTGGTGCCGTTGATGCGCTCGATGGCGGGCAGGGACCAATGCGACAAGGGCTGTTCGTTCAGGTTGCTGATGGTCAGCGTTGCATCGCCCATAGACACAATGACTTCGACCCTTTGAGTTTCCCCTTGGGGCCGCCACAGCGCAGAGGCTTCGAGACGATCAAATTTGGTAAGCGCGGTCATGCGCGTCTGCTCATTTTGTTGCTTTGCGCCAATCTACTGCGGATTGAAGCCCTTCACAATCTCTGGTCGCACTATTCGTAGCTGGTTCAGCGGAAAATATAGCTTTAAAAATTTCAGACCACCTGCACACACTTGATCATGATGATGTCGCTTGACCGAAAATCCGTCCCTACTTCAAGTCCAAGAACGGGTGGCACAGCTTTGACCCTTGGTTGCTTTGGGGCCCCTGAGCACGAATGCTCAAGGGCTGAATATGTGCAATGGCTCTACGCTGCCTTTTGATCGGACCCTGAGCCAAATCGACCGTAGAACGTCTCACCTGCAGCGGCCATTTCACGCAGCAGTGCAGGTGTTTCAAACCGCGATCCGTGTGTGGCTGTCAGTTTGTCGCAAATATCGACAGCTTGGGCTGCGCCGATGATGTCGAGCCAGCTGAACGGACCGCCGGACCATGGCATAAAGCCCCACCCTAGGATCGCGCCCACGTCGCCTTCGCGAATGTCGGTCAACACGCCAGCTTCCAAAGCGCGCACTGCCTCTAGAACTTGAGCCATGATCATGCGGTGTTGCACTTCGTCCAGCTCTGGCTGGCTTTCGGCCACTGGGAATTCGTCCGCGAAGCCGGACCACAGTGCGCCGCGTTTGCCTTTCTCATTGTAGTCATAGAAACCGGCATTTGCCTTGCGCCCCAAACGGCCTTGCTCTGCCAACCAGAATACGACCTCATCTACGGCTTCATCTGGGTATGCGTCGCCCATCGCGGCCTTCGTGGCCTTGGCAATTTTGACACCCAAATCAACGGAGGTCTCATCAATCAACTGCAACGGCCCAAGCGGCATGCCCAACAGCTTGGCTGCGTTTTCGATCAAAGGCAATTCAACGCCCTCGGCCGCCATGCGCACGCCTTCGTTGATGTAAGGGATGATGCAGCGATTGGCGTAAAAGAACCGCTCGTCATTGACCACGATTGGCGTTTTGCGAATTTGACGTACGAAATCAAGGGCTTTGGCCACGGCCACATCGCCGGTCTTTTTGCCTTTAATGATTTCGACCAAAAGCATTTTGTCGACAGGGCTAAAGAAGTGGATGCCGATGAACTGATCCGCACGTTTCGACGCTTTGGCCAAATCTGTGATCGGCAGGGTCGAGGTGTTGGTGGCAAAAATACAGTCTTCGCCCACAATGGCCTCAACTTTGGCGGTCACTTCGGCTTTCACAGATGGGTCTTCAAACACCGCTTCGACGATCAAATCACAGCCTTTAAGCGCGTCATAATCGGTGGTCGCGTTGATCCGCGCCACCACCTGTTCTTTCTTCTCAGGCGTGACTTTCTTGCGAGAAATGCCTTTGTCCAAGATGCCCTCAGAGTAAGATTTTCCTTTATCAGCGCTTTCTTGTTTTGCATCGATCAAGACAACATCGATGCCTGCATTGGCAGACACATAGGCGATACCCGCGCCCATCATGCCCGCGCCGATCACGCCAACTTTGTTGACGCGTTGATCGGCCACATCAGGACGGTTCGCGCCCTTTTCCAAAGCTTCTTTGTTGATAAACAATGACCGTATCATCGCGCCAGAAGACGGATTCATCAGCACATTGGTGAACCAACGCGCCTCGATTTTCAGCGCCACATCAAAGGGCACCTGCGCGCCTTCATAGATCGCTGACAACATGGCCTTGGCAGCTGGGTATACACCCTGCGTTTGACCGTTGACCATCGCAGATGCGCCGACAAAAGTCATAAAGCCCGCTGGGTGATACGGCGCGCCACCGGGCATCTTCCAGCCTTTGGCGTCCCAAGGTTTTAAAATATCAGCGTCGGTTGCGCTCAAAACCCAAGCCTTGGCTGTGGACAAAAGCTCATCTGCGGGCACGACTTCGTCAATCACACCGCTGGCCTTCGCCTTTTTCGGGTCCATCATCTGGCCTTGCAGCAGGATGGGCGAGGCCGCCATCGCGCCAAGTTTGCGAGACACGCGTGTCGTGCCGCCAGCGCCTGGGAAAATACCAACCTTGATTTCTGGCAAGCCGATTTTGGCTTTCGGGTTTTCTGCCGCGAAAATGTGATGACAGGCGAGCGGAATTTCCAAGCCAATGCCAAGCGCGGTGCCGGGCAGGGCGGCCGCAATCGGTTTGCCGCCTTTGTTGGTTTTCGGATCCATACCTGCACGCTCAATTTTGCGCAATTTGGCATGAAATTCCATGAGGCCGTCAAACAGGCCTTTGGCGGGGTTGTCGCCAGCGCTGTCTTTCATCGAGGCGATGATGTTCAAATCCATCCCGCCGGCAAACGTATCTTTGCCCGAGGTGATCACCGCGCCTTTGACCTCATCGTCCGCGAGGGCTGTATCGATATGTGCCATCAAAGCGTCGAGGCCTTCAAGCGACAGCACATTCATGCTTTTGGCTTTGACGTCCCAAGTGATCACAGCCACGCCGTCTGCATCTACGCTATAAGTAAAATCTGTCATGTCTGCCTCCTCACATCCGCTCGATAATTGTGGCTGCACCCATGCCGGATGCGATGCACAATGTTGCAAGGCCTGTGCCTTTGCCTGTGCGTTCAAGTTCGTCCAGCAAAGTGCCGATGATGATCGCGCCAGTGGCTCCTAATGGGTGCCCCATCGCGATAGACCCGCCGTTGACGTTCACTTTTGAGCTGTCCACATCAAACGCCTGCATGAAGCGCAAGACGACTGAGGCGAATGCTTCGTTGACTTCAAACAGGTCGATATCGGAAATGCTCATGCCACTGTCCGCAAGGATTTTTTGCGTCGCGGGCACAGGGCCTGTCAGCATGATGGTCGGGTCCGTGCCGATTTTCGCGGTGGCACGAATGCGCGCGCGCGGCTTGATGCCGTATTTCTCGCCGAACTCTTTGTTGCCGATCAACACAGCGGCGGAGCCATCCACGATGCCAGACGAGTTGCCTGCATGGTGGATGTGATCGATGGCTTCCAAATGGGGGTATTTCATCAAAGCGACTTTATCAAAGCCGGGCATCACTTCGCCCATGTCTTTGAAAGCAGGCTTCAATTTCGCCAGCGCCTCCATGTCAGTGCCCGGGCGCATGTATTCGTCTGTGTCCAAAATGGTCAGGCCGTTTTGGTCCATCACAGGCACGATGGAGCCTGCAAAGCGGTTGTCGGCCCAAGCGGCGGCTGAGCGCGCTTGCGATTCTGCGGCCAAAGCGTCGGCGTCTGCGCGCGAAAACCCGTATTCTGTGGCGATGATATCAGCAGAGATGCCTTGCGGTACAAAATAAGTGTCCATGGCAATGCTCGGATCAACGGCAATCGCAGCGCCGTCTGAGCCCATAGCCACACGGCCCATCATTTCGACACCACCAGCAATATAGGCCATGCCAGCGCCACCTTTGATCTGGTTGGCGGCCAAGTTCACAGCCTCCATGCCTGAAGCACAAAAGCGATTGATCGCCAAACCCGGAATGCGCTCATCAAGGTCTGAGGCCAAAACAGCCGTGCGTGCAAGGCAGCCGCCTTGTTCGCCCACTTGGGTCACATTGCCCCAAATTACATCTTCCACAGCATGACCTGAAAGTCCGCTACGGTCCTTGATTGCGTTGAGCATCTGCGCGGACAGGCGCGCTGCGGTGACCTCATGAAGGCTCCCGTCTTTTCGGCCTTTGCCGCGCGGGCTGCGCACCGCATCATAGATATATGCTTCAGTCATGATTTTCCTCCTCAGGTCCGATCCGCAGGGGATCCGGGCATCATATCGTAGGGGTGTTGCCAGCCGGGAAGGTGTTCGATGTTTCCCAACCAACGGTCAATGTTTGGCCAATCGGCCCGCGTGAACCCAAAAGGTTCAGGGTAAAACAGATAGCCACAGCACGCGGTGTCCGCGATGGTTACGGTGTCAGTGGCCAACCAATCGCGCCCCTCTAGTGCGCCATCGAGCACTTGGAAGGCGGCGTTCAAGCGCGCTTTGTTGAAGGCAATCACTTCCTGTGGGCGTTTGGCCTCGGACAGAAAGTTATTCAAAAAACGGGTCTGACCTGCAACGCCAGACATCTTGTGATTGTCCCACAAAACCCAACGCAGCACTTCGCGAACTTCTTCGGGTGTTTTGCCTCCCAGTTGTCCAGACTTTTCAACGGCGTAGTGCTGAATGACGCCTGACTGGCTGAGCTTCACGTCCCCGTCGATAAAAAACGGGGCTTCGGCCATCACATTCATTTCGCGAAAGCTTGGCGTGCGCGCAGCACCATTAAAAAAGTCCAGATAGACCGGTTCCCACGCGATATCGCATAAAGTGAGTGTGAGTGCGGCTTTGTAAGAGTTTCCGCTTTCACCAAAGCAATAGAGTTTCGCTGTCATTGTATGTCCTCCGATACCTTAGACATGGGGATGATAGGGTAGAATTTGAGTATTGGAGCCAAGAAAAAGCGCAAAAGTTTACCCAGCATTAAGGTCAACGCGTTTTGCTGAATGGCGCGGAACAGGCTGGAGAGCCGATGGCCGCCCAAGGAAAAGCCGCGCTGGCCGACATCGGAGAAGCTGCTCAGACACATGAGCCCGACCGATCGTGGTTGGCGCGCAACTTTACCTTGTTTGCAGCTTGTTTTTTCTTGGCAAAAATACTCACTGCGCGCGCTTAGCAGACTTAAAGCCTGTTTTCTTAATGGCGCGGAGCGTTTCATTGTTTGCGATCTTCCAGTTCTGAATTGAACAGCCGTCACCGGTGTTCGAGTATGTTTTGATCTGTCGCGGATGAGAATGTTTCGAAAAGGAAAGGCAGGGCCTCACTTTCGTACAACCCCGCCGCCCGCGAGAATGACTTGAGATGACGATAGCCTTCTTCTGTCATCGCAACAGCAGAACGCCGCGTCATTCTAAATCACTTGGTCATTGTAACGTTCCGTCATCGTTTGGTCTGCACAGTCTTGGCGGCTTTCTAACAAAAAAGCCCCACACCCGTTTTCGGGGTGCGGGGTCTTTGAATGCGTTTTGTAGCGCAAAGCCATGTGCGGCAAAGCTGGACTAAATGATGCGTTTAGAACGCGTCCGCAGACAATGCCATGACGGGATCAGCGCCACTTTCGATACGTTTCAAAAGCGTGCCAGTCATGGGCAACTGACGAGACATGAAGTAGCGCGCGGTGATCAGTTTGTTTTTGTGGAACTCGGGATCATCGGTGCCATTGGCCAGTGCTTTGAGCGAGGTTTCCGCCATGCGGCCCCACATCAAGCCGAGTGAGACATAGCCGAACAAATGCATGAAATCATAAGAGCCTGACAGCGCAGCATTCGGGTTTTTCATGCCGTTTTGCATGAAATACATGCCTGCGGCTTGCAGGTCTTTTGAGGCGGCTTTGAGCGGTGTGGTGAACTCTTCCATTTCTGGCGCATCTGCGGACTTGCAGAACGATTTGACCATATCGAAATAGGCCATGACATGTTTGCCGCCATCTTGGGCCAGTTTGCGTCCAACAAGATCAAGGGCTTGCACGCCATTCGCGCCTTCATAGATCATCGCAATGCGCGCATCACGAGTGAATTGCGACATGCCCCATTCTTCGATGTAGCCGTGGCCGCCGTAGACTTGCTGCGCGTTCACGGTCGCCTCATAGCCTTTGTCAGTGAGGAACCCTTTGAGCACAGGCGTCATCAAGGAAATCAAACCCTCGGCGTCGTGATTGTCGTTGCGGTGGCTTGAATCAATCAAGGATGCCCCCCAAAGCATAAAGGCACGCGCCCCTTCGATGAAGGACTTTTGATCCATCAAGTTGCGTCGAATGTCAGGGTGGACAATCAAAGGATCTGCAGGCCCATCAGGGTTTTCAACACCTGTCACGGCACGCCCTTGCAAACGGTCTTTGGCGTAAATCACTGCGTTTTGATAGGCGGCCTCGGCTTGGGCCAGACCCTGCATGGCGACGCCAATTCGCGCTTCGTTCATCATGGTGAACATGGCGCGCATGCCCTTGTTGAGATCGCCCAACAGATACCCAGTCGCGTCGTCGTAATTCATCACACAGGTTGAATTGCCGTGGATGCCCATTTTCTCTTCGATTGATCCGACGCTCACGCCATTGCGTTCTCCGACGCTGCCGTCAGCGTTTACGCGGAACTTTGGAACAATAAAGAGCGACACGCCTTTGATGCCTTCGGGGCCACCTGGAACCTTGGCCAAGACCAAGTGGATCACGTTGTTGGACATGTCGTGATCGCCGGCAGAGATAAAGATTTTTTGGCCAGAGATTTTGTAAGAGCCGTCGTCTTGAGGCTCTGCCTTGGTGCGCATGAGGCCCAAGTCGGTGCCGCAATGTGACTCGGTCAGGTTCATCGTGCCGGTCCATTCGCACGAAATCATGTTTGGCAAATAGGTCGCTTTTTGATCATCGGTCCCATGCGCCAAAATCGCAGACGCCGCGCCATGGGTGAGGCCGTGATACATGGTGAAAGCTTGGTTGGCGGCAGAAAACAACTCACCTACCGCAGTGCCCATGACATAGGGCAGTCCCTGACCGCCGAATTCTTCGGGCATATCAAGGCCCGGCCATGCGCCTTCTTTGATCTGTTCAAAGGCGTCTTTAAAACCTGCAGGGGTGGTGATCACACCGTTTTCAAGCGTGCAGCCTTCTTTGTCACCCACAGCGTTCAAGGGTGCCAAAACGTCTGAAGAAAGTGCGCCTGCGGCCTCTAGAATTGCTTCGGTGAATTCTGCATCAAGATCGCTATATCCAAGCGTATCTGAGCCTGAAATGTTTAGGACATCATGCAAGACATATTGGATGTCTTTGATTGGGGCCGTGTATTGCGGCATGTTTGCTCTCCCTAAAGTCAGTGTAGGAAGGGCGCTGATTACGACTTCCTACGCAACGTTTTCTTCTAGTGCATTGCGCACAAAACTCATGTGTTCTTCTAGCTCAACCAAGACCTGCTGCAGATCCTCAACTTGCCGTTTCAAATCGGCTTTGCGCTCTTGGTACGCAACCAAAGTGCCTCGGAGTTGCTTTTCGCTGCCGTTTTCGGTGTCATATAGATCCAGCACTTGGCGAATGCGCTCGAGAGAAAACCCAAAACGCTTTCCGCGCAAAATAAGTTTTAATCGCGCACGATCACGCCCAGTGAAAAGACGCCGTTGGCCTTCGCGTATTGGAAACAAAAGCTCCTTTGCTTCGTAAAACCGTAGTGTCCGCGGTGTGACGTCATACGCGTCACACATTTGGCGAATTGTCATCACCTTGGTCGTCATCTCAATTTACTCCGGTTCAGCAGTCTGTGCTTTATGATTTTGCTAGACGGCTGAAATGGACATTGTGAGCTAACTGTACAAGGGAAGTTCGCCCGTATGTAAATGTAACGTGGCGTCAATTTTTGTTAGGTGAAACATTCGATGCAGTTATTGTCTTTAGATGAAATAAAATTTCCAAAGCGTTTTGACGGTTGCGAATGATGTAAATCATTTTCCCACTATTTGTGGGGTCACAGCGATTTGGGAATGGCTAAAGGCGGCACGAAACACCACCAAAGCGATAGGGGGTAAGAGGCGGCGAAAGGGTGCTTTGCTGAAGTGGCAGTGTTAAAGACGTTACGTCGTTTGGTTGCGCCAAATCGTCAAAGGGCACAGCCCGCACGGTTCATGTCTTAATTTTGGGCCGAAATGTCTTTTTTGAGCTGGCCTAATTCCGCAATGGCTTCTTCGATTTCAGCCTTTTGTCGCTGCAATTCGGCCAGTTGCCGATCCGCGAGTGCGATAAAGGCACTGGATTGCGCTTGCGACCCTTCGGTGTCGTACATCATCAGCCACTGACGGATTTCTTCGAGAGAGAACCCATATTTGCGCCCCCGCATGATCAGCTTCATACGGCCAATTTCACGCGACAGGTAAAAGCGTGAACGCCCTTCTTTTTCTGGAGACAGGAGTTCAATGTATTCGTAATAGCGCAAGGTGCGCGGCGTGACATCAAACCTTGCACACATTTCTTTAAACGTCAGACGTTCATGGGGCATTATCGTGTTCTCCTTACCGCAAAACTAGACTGACAACAAACAAAGTGCAACGTAGGTCCGAAGTCCTTCGCAAATATTACAAACATCTTTGCTGCGATATCAAGGTAGCTGTTGCACGATGTAAGACTTTCTTTTCGCAACGTGAATTAGCGTTGGCTATTTGGTAAAATTCGCGCGATATCTAGACTTCCTTTATGGCATATTGGTCTTGAATGGAGGGGTTACAATGGGACAAAACCGAACAGAGTTGGCCGAAAAGTTTATGGCCACTTTGCCGCACGCTGTGGCGCTTGGGTTGCAATTTAAGCACTTTGGCACCGGCGAGGCAGAGATCGCCATGCCTTATAGTGACTCGCTGATTGGCGATCTGGAAACCGGTGTGATTCATGGGGGGGCTGTGTCCGCCATGATGGACACGTGTTGTGGTGCAGCAGTGATGTCGCACCCAAACGCGGGTATCGCCACGGCCACAATCGACTTGCGTATCGACTATATGCGCTCAGCCGAACCAGGTAGTGAAATTGTTGCGTCTGCGCAGTGCTACCATGTGACCGGTTCCGTGGCGTTCGTGCGTGCCACGGCCACAGATGGGACATCGCAAACACCTATTGCAACTGCAACAGGTACGTTTTCAGTGGAGCGGGCCACATGAGCAGAACAGCCCCCGAACCCGTACAAGTCGTCAAAACGCGCAGAGATTCTGCGCTCGTTGCCCTCAAGGCGCGCGTGCCATATGCGACATACTTAGGGCTTGAATTCGAACGCCGTGGCGATGAATTGACCGCGGTTATGCCCTTTCGCGCCGACTTGATTGGCAATCCCGCGCTTCAGGCGTTGCACGGTGGGGCGACGGCGGCCTTTTTGGAAATTACGGCTCAAGTGGCGCTCGGTTGGTCGGTGATTTGGCCGATTGTCGAAGCTGGCGGCGATATAGACAAATTGCCAGCTTTGCCCAAGACCATTGATATAACCGTCGATTATTTGCGCGCTGGTTTGCCGCGTGATGCCTATGCGCGCGCTAGAATTGTGAGAACGGGTCGCAGGATTTCGTCCGTTCATGTGGAGGCATGGCAAGACAATCAAGCGCGTCCATTCGCTATGGCGACGGGGCACTTTTTGATGCCGAACAATGACTGAAACAGGCGCGGCTCTTGCGGCTGACATCACGCACAAACGGGTGTTGGCGATTGCGCTGCCCATCGTGTTGTCAAACGCAACGGTTCCGATTTTGGGCGTGGTCGATACAGGCGTGGTGGGGCAAATGGGCCTAGCCGCTCCGATTGGCGCAGTTGGGCTGGGCACGGTTATTTTGTCGTCGATATTTTGGCTCTTTGGGTTCTTGCGCATGGGCACAACGGGTCTGGTCGCACAAGCGCGCGGAGCAGGGAACGCCGGTGAAGTATCAGCCCTGTTGAGCCGCGTCATGATGATTGCGGCGGCGGCAGGGCTTACGTTGATCGTTTTGCAGGTGCCAATACTGTGGTTGGCGTTCCAAGTGGCGCCTGCGTCCGCCGAAGTGGAAAGCTTGGCACGCAGCTATATCTCAATTCGGATTTGGTCCGCCCCTTTTGCAATCGCGGTTTTTGGGCTCACGGGGTGGCTTATCGCGTCTGAGCGCAGTCGCGCGGTGCTGGTGCTACAGCTTTGGATGAATGGCCTGAATGTCGTGCTGGATATTTGGTTTGTGCTCGGGCTTGGCTGGGGCGTGCAAGGCGTTGCAAGTGCAACGGTGATTGCCGAGATTTCAGGTGCCTTGCTTGGCTTGTACCTGTGTCGTTCAGCGCTGGCGCATCCCAATTGGTGGATGTGGTCGCAGATATTCGACATGGAACGCGTGATGAATATGGCGCGCGTGAACACCGACATCATGATCCGCTCGGTCTTGCTGTTGGCGATCATGGTGAGTTTTGCATTTTTTGGGTCTGGCTTTGGCGACTTAACATTGGCGGCCAATCATATCTTGATGCAATTCGTTCAAATTACGGCCTTCGCATTGGACGGTTTTGCCTTCACAGCAGAGGTTTTGGTGGGACAAGCGATGGGTGCTGGGTCTGCCGTAGCATTGCGGCGTGGGGCCTTGATGGCGTCGTTTTGGGGATTGTTGATCTGCACGGCGTTGGCCGTCGTTTTTGCGGTCTTTGGCGGGGCGATCGTCGATGTGATGACCACTGCGCCCGATGTTCAAAGCGAAGCGCGGCGATTTTTACCATGGATGGTTGCCGTGCCCTTGGTTGGCTTGTGTGCTTGGATGCTTGACGGGGTCTTTATCGGCGCGACGCGCACCCGCGATATGCGCAATATGAGCGCCATCAGTCTGGCTGTATACTTGGCCGCAGTTTACACACTTAGTCCGCTGTTCGGGGCGCATGGCTTATGGGCAGCATTGTTGATCAGCTATGTGGCGCGCGGTGCAACGCTGGCGTGGAAATATCCCGAACTGGAACGGCAAGCAGCGCGCTAACGCCACTTCTCCATGCTATTGCCACGTATATTTGGATTAGAGCCAGTTGTCGCGTTTTGTGCCAACGGCATCTGACACGTTTTCAAAACCGTCTGCTTTCAAAAGCGCGTCCAAGCCTTGGGCAATTTGGGGTGCCAGTGAAAGCCCTGAGTACACCATCGCCGAATAGAGTTGGACCATAGATGCGCCTGCGCAAATTTTGGCATAGGCATCCAGTGCAGAGGACACCCCGCCGACACCAATCAACGGCACGTCATCGCGCAAAATGTTGGACAGTTGCGCCAACACCCGTGTGGACTTTTCGAACAATGGTGCACCGGAAAGGCCGCCCATTTCGCCTTTGTGTGCACTTTTCAAACCTTCGCGCGACAAAGTGGTGTTTGTTGTGATCACGCCGTTGATGCCTGATTTCTTGGCCACTTCCGCGATTTCCGCGATCTCGCTGGCGTCAAGATCCGGTGCGATTTTTAAAAACACTGGCACCTCGTGCGTGAGCCCTTTGCGGGCGTCAAGAACACCTGCCAGCAAAGCTTCAAGCGCTTCAGGTCCTTGCAAATCGCGCAGCTTTTCGGTGTTGGGCGACGACACATTGACCGTCGCAAAGTCGATGTGGTTGCCGCAATGCGCCAGCACGCGGGCAAAGTCCGCCGCGCG
>NZ_JBDMZG010000106.1:0-24104 GCF_039769035.1 Pacificibacter sp. | reverse complement strand
TCAATTCTCTTTTTTGCTTTGGTCCAGTCGCCCTTGAATAGATTTTTGCACTGCTTTTCAATTAGCTTTGGCGAGGGGCGCTTTTCGTCTTTCCGCTTTTGTTTGGCAACGAATGACTCTTTCATAGATACATTTGCGGCGATGTTATGTGGGTCACTGTAATCTGCGTCCAACAATCGAAATTCGCGATACAGTCTCAAATCAATGGAATAAAGTGTCGTGACTTTCTTTGATTTATTTCCACCTTCGTCAAAGAATACCCTACCTGTTTCTGGGATCTCTCGGATTAGTTGGAGTTCCTCCAGAGCTTCTCTTACCGAATTGATTATTTTACCACCAACCGCAGGGTACTTGCTCCAGTGATTGGCATAGTGAGGCCAGCCAATATGGATTGGTTTTGCACTTCTCCTGTTCTCCTCATAGATTTGCTTTGCAGTAAAGAGAAAAGAGGAAGCCACAACTAGGGCACGCTCTTGGAGTAATGGTTTTTCGTAAGAGAGACCGAGATGGCTAAGGAGTTGGTTCGCAAGGGTATCGCAATGATAAATGGGTTTGAGGAGTTCCATTTTATGATCTTGTTTTAGGGTCTCAAGGGTGTTCATGTTCGCCTCCAAACTACTTATCTTTTAAATTGATATAAATCATCTTTGCATTGCTTTTAATTGTATAGATCGGATGTATTAGTTCTCTTTTTCAAAAAAGAACGCCCTAAGCTAAGGAAAGCAATCATGTTTATGTGGAAGTACTTCTTTTTGTACGCTGGTACAGGGTTTCTAGCTGGTTTCTCTCACAATGGGCATCCACATGAAGCAAGACGTCGCCCAATTGACGGATTGTTTCCGTGGATTTCAGCGTTGGTCTTAGTCCTACTTCTATGGAATTTCGCTAGCTTTGGATTGAAGTGGGGATTGGTTTCAATTGCTGAAGTATTAATCGGTGCTTACGTTGGCAAGTTGTTAATGTTGAGAGTCCGATAACCGACGAGCAGGTGATTGTGGGGGTGATAACTAAGTTGCCAGCTTTCAACTCAAATGTCTGTGAGACTAATAGCTCGCCACAGGGCCGCTGACAGTGAGTTTCCGCCCCTTGCTTCGCCTAGTCTGCAAATCGACCTTACGAAGCCACAGCCTACCTCTGAGCGTCTGTGAGGGCCGCTTATCTTCTGGGTTGGTGGCGCAGGTAAGCAACAACTCAGGACCTTTTGCAGCTCCGTACAAAAAGAGCTTTGAGTTGATGCGGAGGTATGAAATACCACCTAAAGTCACGGGTAAAATCAAGTATTTGTTTGGTGCCTATCCTCTGAAGTCAACTAATAAGAAAGACAGTAGTAAATGAGAACTCCAGCAGTAATCATGCTTTCAGCAGCGATCACTTTGACAGGTTGCGTTGCTCAAGAAACGTTCGTTAAAAACAAAATGCGCTATTCAGATTATGAGTTGGACCGTGCTCAATGCGAGACCAAATCGAGCCAAGAAATTGCAGTTAACCGGAGCCCAGGAGCTGAGATTGCCGTGGCGCTGTTAACTGGTGCCTATTCTGTACAAGACGCGAATGCGACAGCACGAATGCGAAATTATGAAGCGTGCATGATCTCGAAGGGCTATCAGCGTGTTGAGTTGCCTCCATGTAAAAATGCAAACGAGGCAAGGGTAAACGGAGTTGGTCCGTTGAACGCTTCCAACCGGGTTACGATCTCTAGCAATTCATGTGCAACCAACGACAACGCAGGTCGCATTATTTTCTATCAGCAGTAAGCGACGACGTAACCATCACCCAGATTAAAAAAATGCCGTCCCCATTCTGTAAGCTAAGTTGGGGCGGCGTTAAAGTGATCTGTAACTGTTATCCTCACCAATAAAAGGAAAGACACATTCTCTGCCTTCTTGAGCGCATCGCGTAGATTGCAGGTGTCGTCTATGTTGCTAAAGTACAAGGATTTTAGGTTTGTTTAATAGTTTGAAAAAGGTATCTGAAGCGTAAGCGGTGCGCCGATCACACGGGTTTGGCGTAGTTCCAGGGCAGCAGCTCGTTGATGTCATTTTGTTTGTGCCCTCCAGCAATGGCTATCAGGACGTCGGATAAATAGCCGTGAGGTTCGATGCCGTTGAGTTTGCAGGTTTCGATCAGGGACGCGATGACGGCCCAGTTTTGTGCGCCCGTATCGTGACCCGCGAAGAGCGCGTTTTTGCGGTTCAGGGCAATGGGTCGGATGGTGCGTTCGACGGCGTTGGTATCCAGTTCGATGCGACCGTCATCGAGGAACCGGGTCAGCCCGTCCCAGTATTTGGCGATGTATTTCAGGGCCTCTCCGGTCGGCGATTTGGCCGAGACACGGGCACGGCTTAGGGCAAGCCAAGTCTCCAAAGCATTGATGATGGGTTTTGAGCGGTTTTGCCGTGCAGCGTATCGTTGGTCGGCGCTCAGGCCGCGCAGGTCTTTTTCGATGCGATAGAGCGCCTGGATTTGCGCCAAGCCTTCCTGCGCGATTGGGGCCGCGCCGGATTGGGCGACATCATGCAGTTTGCGGCGGGCATGGGCCCAGCAGTATGCCAATGTCACGTCCTGCGCAGGGCGTTTGAGCAGGCGGTTGTAGCCTGCGTATCCGTCCACCTGCAGAGTTCCTCTGAAGCCCTTCAAGATATTGTCCGCATGCTGGCCAGACCGACCGGACGCTTCTTGGGCTCACGAAACGATAATCAAGCCGCTGCCGAATAAAGAATTCGATGCTGACGTTCTTGCGATCGTCGATCCCGTAGAGGGCTGGACGGCCAGTGACTATATCAACAATCTCTACTCAGCCTTCCGAGATAGCGACATATACAGGGACAAGGCTCATCGGTATTCTCACTGTGTGACACTCGACTATGCTGCTGAGAAGCGGATTGATATTGCTCCCTGTATTAGAAATCGTTGGGGCTTTGAAAGGCTGGAGGTCTGCAATAGAGATACAAACGAATTCGAACAGAGCCAGCCGAAATATTTCACGGAGTGGCTCAAAGAGAAGAACACACTTTCGGGAAACAACAGCTTTCGAAAAGTTACGAGGCTTGTTAAGTACCTGCGAGATATCAAGACTACATTTACGTGTTCGTCAGTCTGCCTCACTACTTTGCTTGCCCATCAAATCCAAGCAAACGACAAAGGCAGTGCCGACTTCGCCGATACGCCCAGTGCACTCAAAACCATGTTTGAGCGCCTTGATACATGGTTGCAGATGAGGCCCGTAAAACCTCTGGTATCCAGTCCGTTTAGCAACGAAGATTTTTCCGTTTGCTGGACCGACGATCAATACTCGAATTTTCGTGACAAGGTGAGCAAATATCGCGTTTGGATCGACGACGCCTTTGAGGAAACCGACAGAAACAAGAGTATATCAAAATGGCGACGTGTGTTTGGCGATGACTTCGGTAAGAACGAAGGCGAACGGCAGGCAAAATCCGTCACGGCGAAAGCGGTTGATCATCTTCGCGAAAACGTAAGAACCGTACCCGCTACAGCACTAGGCTTCGTCGGCGACATTGTCGACTTAGTGAAACAATATGGCGCACGGGCGATACCCTCCACGCTCTCAAATCTTCCATATCTTTCACAACCAACTTGGCGGTCCGTCGGAAACCATCTGTTTTCGGTGCTTCTCACAGCAACACTTCACCGTTCGCGCGGAGGCGCAACTGTCTGTGCCGTGAGGAGCGGCGACGTTGTCCCGAAGAAATTGGAACTTAAATTCACCACGAGACTTACCACTGGAATGCCCCTCAACACTCAAGACTACAGGGTCGAGTGGCGGGTCACAAACACCGGGGAAGAAGCCCTTACAAAAGGCCAGCTTCGTGGATCGTTCGTTGGTTCCAATTCCGGTGGTGATCGTTGGGAAAGCCTCGAATATCGTGGGGTCCATTTCGTGGAGGCGTTTGTCATCCGAAAGCGTGACGGTATTCAGGTTAGTCGAAGTGATCCGTTCTATGTAGTAATTGAATAGCCGATATAGGGCACGACAAGTCCGAGAGTGCAATCATTGACGCTGGCTACGGCTGTCGACGAAATTGGCCAACGGCAGCAATGCGGGCTGCAACCGCAGCATTGGATTGGGTGCTTAAACGGCAACTCTGGGCCGAAAATGATTATCATCCGGTTGATCGAACGATCATCCATGTCAACGCCATGTCAACGAGCGTACGTCATTTTTTGAGTGTGAGGCACGGTGGACGTGGGCCAATGTCAGCGAGTTTCAGGGCTGAAAATTTGTGAATTCAAAGGCTTGCCGCCTATGTGTTTGAATTTATTAAGTTATTGGAATCGTTGGATAATGGGCTCATAACCTGAAGGTCGTAGGTTCAAATCCTACTCCCGCAACCAATTCTCTACTTACTCTGACGTACTACTGAAACTTGATAACGCAAGGCCCTCTGCATGAAAATCATGCACTCGGGGTCGTAGGGGCAAAGCCGACTCCTAAAACCAATAGCACTGTTCAACGGCGCTTAGTTCGATTGGCAGAGGTCAGCTACGTAAACTGGGTGTCTGCAGCTCGGTTCCAGTTGTTTTGGGGGAATGAACGCAGATTTTGTAATTTTCTGTGCATCTTGACTACAAACCAATACAGTACCGTTATTGTGATTCACTGGAGTGAAAAGTCGTGAAAAATGTCCGCGTTGCCGCTGTTACAATTGTTCGCAATAGTGATTTTTTTCTGCGTAAATGGAGATCTCACTATGGCAGTTTGTTTGGCAGCGATCATCTCTACGTGATCCACGATGGGGTACTAGATCAATCAGATCCAGCCTTTATGCCAAATGATATCCAGCATGAATTCAGGCGCAGTCGGAAGAATTTTGACATGGAAGCCGCTGAATTTCAGTCGAAACTCTGCAATAAATTGCTAAACGACTATGATATAGTCATTCGCACGGACGTTGATGAACTTTTGACTGTCGATCCGCTACACGGCGGTTGGTCCGATGTGTATGAGGAATGTTTTCAGTCTGGTTATGTCTATTCGCTGGGGCTTGATGTTGTGCATCGCGATGATATCGAGCCTTCGTTTGATCTGACGAACAGTATTTTTTCTCAACGCGAACACGGGATTCTTTCCCCAGGCTTTTCAAAACCTCACATTATTTCGCAACCAGTTCGATGGACGAGTGCGTGCCATACTGTTTTTGATAAGGACCTGATCGTTAGCAAGTCGAGCGTCATGTTGCATATTGGACTGTTTGACCGGGATCAGTATCTTGAATGCATTGAAGAACGCGGTGATTTAGATCACAGGTCCCGAAAGAGCTATAGTGATAGCCGATCAAAACGTTTTCGGGCTCTGCAAAAGGCCAGTTATACCGATTACGATATCGCTAGGGACCTGTTGTTGCAAAACCTTACCATTCGGGTTTCTGAAGACAGGGAGCTTGTGGCGCATGTTGTTTCTAAGTTGGATGGAAACCATAGTCTGCGAGGGGGGTATGCAGTTCGGGTTCCAGAACGTTTGAAGCTGTCGCTTTGAACGAGGTCCCATCAGGCTTACTTTAACGACCATCGGTGAAATCGAAGGCCTCAGTAAACCGATTTTCGCAAGTTAACCCTCTGTTTGTCTCCCGACCCGTTGCCGCGCAACACTGTGCGAAACATCGCGCATCGCGAGCTACTCTGCTCGGCCAGGCATATCCTTAAGTTTCGCGGCAGCTCGTTTCATTGCTCTGCGGGCTACAGCCATATCCTTGATCTGATCAATCATTTTTGCGGCTTGGTAGCTGCGGGCGGGGTGTGTGTTGATTGGAAGTTCGTCAAGGAAGCCACGGGCCCATTTACGGACGTTGCGGCGGGCGCGATAAGCCTTCCAGAACGCGGGCGTGATCCGGTTTTCCTCAACCACACCTTGCAGGAGTGGGAAGATTGCTTCGCTGAGGACGATCACGCGAATGGCCTCATGGGTGCAAAAAGCGCACTTCACGTGTTTGACATTGGAGTGTTTCATGCGCTTTGCATGGGCGGCGTCTTCTGGCACGCGCGGGTCATAGAGCAAAAATGCATTGCGCAGGTGCGGGATAGCAAGGGACGCGTCTAGGTATGGCTCATCCACCCAGTTTGATTTGCGTACTGCATAGGGGAAGCGTCGCTCAAATGGGGTGATGGTTTGGCTCATGGTGCTTTGCGCACTGAAGGCCAAAACGGTCGCATTTGGGATCAATTGCGCGTAATTCAGCGCCGCAAAGCCGCCCATTGATGCCCCCATAAGGACAACACGTTCGAATTGATCGAAGAAGCCTGATTTTTGCAACCGCGTCAGCAATTCGGCGGCGTCAGTCATGCGAAACCAATCTTTGGCAAAGCTTTGCACGCCAAGATTGGAATATCCCAATTTTGCGATGCGCCAATGCATCCAAGGCATGCGCGGCCAGCCTTCGCCGACGGTGGCAAGATTGTCAAAACTCACAACCAGATATTTGCCTTTGTCACCGCTTTGACCTTCGTACCAGAGGGCAGAACTTTCCCCTAGAACTCGAAAACGCTTATGGCCTGATGCGCTTTCCGGCGGAACCTCGTCTGGCAGGTCAAACTTGGGGTCATGTTGTTCGGAAGACGTGTCCGGGTCGGTCAATTGTTTGTTCCATCTCGAAAAGTCGCGCAGACTCCCAATACTTGGAGCCAATTGTGCACAATTAGGTCAAGGTATCATTTGAATGTGCCAATAGACAACATCTGTGACGCGAGATGTACGCAAGGACTTTGCAATGTTGGTGACAGGAAGATCGTGCACCTTTTTGTGTCAAGCTGGTGTAAATGATTGGTTGTCGGCTAAGGATTCCGCATTGTCGGGTCTTTGCCGCGCACTGGCGAGCAAAGCTGCGCGCGTCCCATTAAAATGCTCGGTTCCCACAAACGGACCAATAATATGGTTTTAGTTGCGCGTAGAGCGCGCCTGTGCGCGCTCCCGCTTTTTGGTGGACCTCACTAAGGGTTAACCGAACATGTCGGCTGTGATGCCGTCGTACCAGCCCACAGATTCTTCGTAGGTTGCTTTGCGCAGTTCGGCGCTTTCGCCCGTTGCCGAGATGAAGCCATCGACTTTAGCAATTTTCTCGTCTGTTGCCTCATAGGTCGCGCCAACTTTAACACCGTTGTCGGTATCAATGAGTGACCAGCACGTGTTTGAGAACCGTGCAGGGAAGACGCGCGAGCCAGTGAGGGCGCCGCGAATTGCATTTGCACATACTTTGGCTTGGCTGTTCGCGGAGAAACCAGATTTCGGCATATCACCTTGCTGGCTTGAATCGCCCAATACATAGATGTTTTCGTCCGCCTTGGTGCTCATATCTGCTGCGTTCACAGGGGCCCAGTTGCCGTCAGTCACGCCCGCGAGGTGCGCAATGCGACCCGCTTTCATCGCTGGAATGACGTTGCACGCGTCGACCTTGGTGACTTCACCGTCGATTGATACCGTCATCGCGCCAGGGTCCACTGAAACATTTCCACCGCCAAAGTCGCTGCCGATCCAATCGATCATGCCTTCGTAGTTGTTGGCCCAACCTTCTTGGAACAGACCCATTTTCGAGAACTTCTCTTTCGGGTCAGCAACGATGATCTTGGCTGTTGGATTTGTTTCTCTGAGCAAGTGCGCAACCATTGAGACGCGCTCGTATGGGCCAGGGGGGCAACGGTAGGGATTTGGCGGTGCAACCATTGCAAATGTTCCGCCTTGCGGCATGGCCATGATTTGCGCGCGCAAGAGCTCAGACTGCGATCCCGCTTTATAGGCGTGTGGCATCGCGTTTTGTGCACTGAGATCCCAGCCCTCAACAGCCCCTTCCACGAAATCAATGCCTGGGCTCAAAACCAGTTTGTCATATGGCACGGTGCCGCCGCCCGCTAAGGAAACAGTCTTGGCGTCACGGTCAACACCGACAGCCCAATCGTGAACAACGTTGATGCCGATGGACGCGAGCGTGCCATAGGTGTGTCCGATTGAATTGATGTCGCGGAACCCACCGATGTAGAGGTTTGAGAAGAAACAGGTGTAATATGCGCGTGTCGGCTCGATCAAAGTGACGTCGATCTCGCCTTTGCTGTCTTTTGCCAAATAGCGCGCCGCCGTTGCGCCACCAGCGCCGCCACCAACAACAACCACTTTCGGGCGGCCGTGTCCTGCTGCCATAACCATTGGCGCAGCCAGCGCAGAAGTTGTCGCGGCGACAGTGCCCATAAACGTTCGTCTGTTGAGTTTCATGTTTTCCTCCCAGATTGAAACTTAGTTTACGTCTTTGAAATATGCAGCCAACGCGGCGATCTCTTCATTCGAGAGGCGGGCGGCAGTCATCTGCATGACCGGATGCGCGCGGGTTTTGTTTTTGTACGCGTGCATTGCGATTACAAAGTCTTCTATCGGCCAGTGCGTGATCGTCGGGATTCCAGTATTGGACCCGTCCAGCTGATGGCACGTGGTACATTCTGTCGACAGATAAGCGCCAAACTCTGCATCGCCTTCTATCGCTAAAATTTCAGGGTCGATCTCACTCATATCAGGTGCTGAACTGGTAGCTTTTGCGGCCTCGCTATCTGAAAACGTTTTTAGATAGGCGATCATGTCATCGCGATCTGACTGTTTGCGCAGGCCTGCAAAACTCATTTTCGTTTTGGGAACGACCGACTTTGGTTTCTGTAAGAAAGCGTCCAATGTCGCCTCGTCCCAAACCAAGCCGTCTGCACCGGCATCGATCATGGATTTGGAGTATTTGAATCCGTCAAGGCTTCCTGCGGATCTTCCGAGGATCTCGTTGAGCTGCGGCCCAACACGGTTGCGCGCCTCTGGTCCAACTTGGTGGCAGGCTTTGCATTTCTTGAATACGGCTTCACCGTTTGCGGCGTCTCCGGCCTCCTGTGCGTGAGAAGGCATCGCGTTAACAATTACAGTCAACGCGACTCCCAAACATATATTCGTCTTATTTTTTGCCCTCAAAATCTCTCCAATCTGTGGCACTGAGCGGTTCATTTTCTTGTAATCCAGTAATACAAATTCATATGTCTGAATGAATTTCAAGAAAATTAGTCGCCGCACTGCCGCATCAATCGACATGAAAAAAGCCCCCAACACCGAAGTATTGGGGGCCTTAAATTTTACATGTCTTTCGAAAAAGACCATTCGCACGTCAGATCAAAAAGATCCTACAACGTTTCTCATTAAACTTGAGCTACAAGTTTGATGAGAAGCGCCCCGACACCATTGATGTTGCGGGCGCTTCTATATCAAGTTGCAACGCACCTTAATCTAGAAACGCTTTAGAGCATGCCTTCGCGTTGAGCTTTTTTACGAGCCAACTTGCGAGCACGGCGGACGGCTTCGGCTTTCTCGCGTGCTTTTTTGACGGAGGGTTTCTCGAAATGTTGCTTAAGCTTCATTTCACGGAAAACGCCTTCGCGCTGAAGTTTTTTCTTCAGGGCACGGAGAGCTTGATCGACGTTGTTGTCGCGAACGCTAACCTGCATGTGGTGTCACCACCTTCCTAGTTAGATTTGCATGAATTGCAGGAGCTCGCCCTATAGCAAAGGCGCGCTAGCTTGTCTACCATGTGAGCAAGCTCAATAGGAGAGATCCCATGCAAAGCACTGCTTACCCCGACCCGAACCGTGAAAAACTGGTAGAAGCCGCGATTCCGCACGTGGTTTTCGATGGATGGGGGCCTGAAACATTCCAAGCGGCGGTGGCCGATTCGGGTGTGCCCGAGCAAATGGCACGCGTTGCTGCACCACGTGGCTCTGTCGATTTGGCGGCTGCCTATCATAAAGGGGGCGACCGCGCGATGATCGCAGCGCTTGAGGCGGCAGATCTGAGCGAGATGCGCTTTCGGGACAAAATCGCTCATGCTGTGTGGTTACGTATCGAGGCGGTGGACCGCGAAGTCGTGCGTCGTGGCATGTCGCTGTTCTCACTGCCGCATTACGCGCCTGAAGGCGTGCGGCTGGTGTGGGAAACCACTGACACCATTTGGAACGCCTTGGGCGACACCTCAAATGACGTCAATTGGTACACAAAACGCGCGACCTTGTCGGCGGTGTTTACCTCGACCATCTTGTTTTGGCTGGGGGACGACAGCGAAGGATTCAAAGACACCAAAGAGTTTCTGGATCGCCGCATTGAAGACGTGATGAGTTTTGAAAAAGCCAAAGCAGGCGTGCGGGACAACAAAGCTTTGTCTGCGCTATTTGCGGTGCCAAACGCCATTTTGGGCTCGATCAAGGCCCCAACTGGTGCGCGCCGCGACGATGTGCCTGGAACACGCGCGCGCGCGCAGGCTAGCACGCCAGCTGGAGGCAAGTGATGTCCGTACCTACCACTATGCAGGCCGTTGAAATTACAGAAGCTGGCGCGCCAGAGGTGTTGAAACTCTGCACGCGCCCGATGCCTGCGCCCAAGGCTGATGAGATCATCATCAAAGTGGCTTATGCGGGGGTGAACCGCCCTGACGCGCTACAACGCGCTGGCAAATACAACCCGCCAGCGGATGCGTCTGATTTGCCGGGGCTAGAATGCGCAGGCGAGGTCGTCGCCATCGGTGCTGCGGTGTCCAATTGGCGTGTCGGTGATCAGGTGTGCGCGTTGCTGCCAGGGGGCGGCTACGCGGAATATGTCGCGACACCCGCCGTTCACGCGCTGCCTGTGCCAAAGGGCTTGAGCCTGCGCGAAGCTGCTTGTTTGCCAGAAACGTTTTTCACCGTTTGGAGCAACGTCTTCATGCGCGGTGGCTTGCAGGCGGGCGAACGGTTTTTGCTGCATGGTGGTTCATCTGGCATTGGCACGACGGCCATTCAATTGGCTGCTGCCTTTGGCGCACGCGTTTTTGCCACGGCGGGGACAGACGAAAAATGTGCCGCTTGCGTGGATTTAGGCGCTGAGCGCGCGATAAATTATCGCGACGAAGACTTTGTCGAGGTGTTGAAAGCCGAAGGTGGCGCCGATTTGATTCTCGATATGGTGGGCGGGGATTACATCGCGCGGAACGTCAAAACACTCGCGCCGGACGGGCGTTTGGTGAACATTGCGTTCTTAACCGGACCAAAAGCTGAGCTGAATTTTGCGCTGGTGATGGCAAAACGTTTGACGTTGACGGGGTCTACTTTGCGCCCACAATCCGTCGCGGCCAAAGCCAAGATTGCGCAGGAGCTTGTGACAAAAGTTTGGCCGCTGATTGATGCAGGCATCGTGGCCCCTGTGATGCATTCAGAGTTTGCACTTGAAGAAGCGTCGAAAGCGCATGCCTTGATGGAAACCAACGCTCATATCGGCAAGATCGTTTTGCGCGTCGCATAAATCACCGCGTAACTTGATGCGTGTCGCGGCGCGTTTGGGGTCTAAGCGCGGATCAACCTGAGTTGAGCTGCGCCAAGCCCCGTAGGCTAGTCGATGCCGTCCAAGCGGGCCTTGGTGAGGGTGCAATCCTTGATCACATCTTCGCCGCACGTCCGTGGCTCCAAATCCTTGGACAAGCAAATGCGAACCTCTTGAATGCGGCGATCTTTGCAGGTCACCGTAATTTCATCGCTGCCTAAGCCTCTGTTTGTGCTCATGAAAGCCTTTTCGACCACCTCAGCGGGCAACAGAACGTCTTTAGACAATGTCTTGAAAGCTGGTGGGCGGGTGATGCTGTCATAGGCCTCGCGCGAGACGTCCAAATACTCTTGCGCAGGCAGGCCAGAACAGCGGCCGTGTTTCTTCCACTGATGCCACGCGGCGCCATCTGTCCCCATGATGTCTTCCATCGCGGCGGTCTGACGGCGGCTTGGATCGCGGGTCGTTGTGTTGCAATAGGACGGGTACCCACGTTCAAATTGTGGCCACAGACCATGCAAAACCCAACCAAGCGGTTTGTCGCACTGCGGGGACTCGCGGTCGTCACCTTCAAGGGCACACCACGTCGGGGACCAAGACAAGGCCAGCACATAATAGTCGAAATCGCCGGCGCGCCTTCCTTCTGAAAAGGCCAATCCAGCTGTCATCATACCGGCCAAAGCCAGCCCAGTCACAATCGCTTTACGCATTTTCTCTTTCCTCCCGCGTGGAACCACAGTATATAAGCCTCAAGTTCCCCCCACAATGTGAACCGTCCCAATTGGGAAAGCCTCTTTCAGGCGACGGAGAAGTTGTATCTGGGGCCTATCGTATTCAAGATATTCAAGGAGAGTATCCATGGCAAAACCTATTATGGCAAAAGCCACAGCCGTTTGGCTCGTAGACAACACAACGCTGAGCTTTGTTCAGATCGCCGCATTCTGTGGCCTGCACGAGCTTGAAGTCCAAGGCATCGCCGATGGCGACGTTGCGACTGGCGTGAAAGGCTTTGACCCGATTGCCAACAACCAGCTGACACAAGAAGAAATCTCCAAGGCCGAAGCTGATCCGATGGCGCGCTTGGCGTTGAAATTCAACCCAGCCGCAACGGGCGAAGAAAAGCGTCGCGGTCCACGCTACACGCCTTTGTCCAAACGCCAAGATCGCCCGAATTCAATCTTGTGGTTGGTGAAATTCCACCCTGAATTGGCCGACGCGCAAATCACCAAACTCGTCGGCACAACCAAGCCAACAATCCAAGCGATCCGCGAGCGCACGCACTGGAACATCAACAACATGCAGCCAATCGATCCGGTTGCTTTGGGGCTGTGTAAGCAATCCGAACTTGATGCTGCCGTGCAAAAAGCCGCTGCCAAACGTGCTGCTGAAGGCAACGCGATGTCAGACGACGAGCGCCGCAAATTGCTGTCCACAGAGCAATCACTGGAAATGGACGCAGAACCACGCATCCCAACAGCGATCTCTGGCTTGGAAGCCTTCACGTTGGGTGACAACGCAGAAGAAGAAAAAGACGAGCCACTGCCAGACGCAGACAGCTTCTTTAACCTTCCTGACGACAAAGACTAAACGCTTTGATCAATTTAACGAAAGGCCCGCCAAATTGGTGGGCCTTTTGCGTTTGTATGACCCCGCGCTTTAATATCTTTGCAACACAAATCACCAATGCAGGTTTTGATCGTGATGGAACCAGACATTTATAGGCTTAGCACCGAATGACTGCTTCGAGCCCAACCTGTGAATGGGAATTTCTTGCCGCGCGCGCTTGCAATAGAATAATTTCTGCGGCCGCTCAAATATCGGTGTTGCAGTGCGGCGTGAAAACCGGACATCTATCAATGGCAGCATCGGGAGTTCTGGGCAATCGATGGCTACGGATTTTCCACTAATGGTAAATCTGGAAAATCCGGGCAGGTCAGATTGGTAAGAATGGATTGGAAGTCGAGCTTCGTGCAAAGTGCAAGTATGGGCAGTACAGAGCCCATTCACAGCATCTGATATGAAAGGCGTTCTCTGCCCAGTGCGCCAATGTCGGTAATGTGCTTAGCGTTGAGAAGAAAACCTAAATTTCTAGGAATACAGAGATTCAATTATCCAGTCCTAATTTGACGCTGTAGCGTCCCAAGCGCCGTCTTTCAGCTGATTGAGAGCAATTTCGTGTACCATTTCATGGATGGCATTGCGAGCTGGGTCCGGTGCCAATCGCTTCGAACTACACAAACAGGCAGTTCGCTCGATTGGCGGGTCAACAACTTGAGCCGTTGAAAGGTGTCCGGTGTTCACATCACGTTGAATTGCCGCTGGTGCCAGGATTGAATAGCAAAAACCTTGAGCTGCCATTTCTATCAACACTACAGGTGAGTTGGCTTCGGTATCGACATTCAGGGTGATGCCGGTTTCGTTAGACCATCTTTCAATTAGCAAGCGCAATCCATGCGGCGGCCTTGTTCCAACAAATGTCAGCTCGGAAAGCCGCGAAGCCTGCACGGTATCCCCTGACAGGGTCGGGTCTCCGACAGCCCCGACAAGATGCAGGCTTTCAACTGCCAATTCGCAGGAGGTGAAGTCGTCAGAATCGGCAACGTTGAACAATATGGCCATATCCATGCGCCCTTCGCGCAACATATGCGCCAGGTCACCGCTCATTAGTTCCGATACGATCAGCTTTACATTTGGAAACCGCCGTTTCGCCTCGACGATGATAGGCGTTGCCAGAACCGGGCAAACGGAGCCCGGCAGCCCGAGTGAAACTTCGCCGAAAAGAGCATTCGGCCCGCCTTTGAATTGGCGTTCCGCACTATCGGCAAGTTCAAGAATTTGGCGCGCTTTCGTCGCAAACCTACGGCCTGCTTCTGTAGGCGTTGCGCCCTGCGGTCCGCGTATCAATAAAGTCACGTCAAGCTGATGTTCCAAGCGGCGCACATGCTGGCTGAGCGCGGGTTGGGCGATGTTGAGAGAACGGGACGCGCGGGAAAACCCGCCAAGGTCCAGAACTCGCAGGAAACTTCGAATATGTTTGTTTTCGATCAAGCGCAAAGCTTCGGTCAAGCTTTAGCAAAATACAATATCAAATATTTCAACATTGTATTTCTGTATAATGCGGCCCCTCTCTATGATCAGATCATCTAACGTCGGACCGGTTCCGCCCGAATTTCTGGGAGGAAACAGATGAATATCCTAAAGACCATGGTCGCCGCGATGGCTGCCGTCGTAATGGCTGCCCCGGCTTATGCCGAGTACCCCGAAAAACCTATCACGCTAGTTGTTGGCTTTCGCGCAGGCGGTGGCAGCGATACCGCCGCACGCATTCTTGCCACCGAAATGGAAGCCGCTCTGGGACAAAAAGTGATCGTCGAAAACAAAGGCGGTGCTGGCGGTGCAGTTGCGGCCGAATATGTCCGCCATCAATCGACCGATGGCTATTCCATCGGGTTTGCGGTGGCGACAACTTTCGCGTTCACCCCGCTAACCGGAAATGTCGCTTATACCCCAGAAGACGTGGATTTCGTAGCCACCACCCACGGGTACCGCGCAGTTTATGCCGCCCCCAAGGATGCACCATATGATGATTGGGCGGGTATGATCGCTACAGCGAAGGATCGCGGTTGGCTCAACTACGCGTCCATCATCCCATTGGACCGCGCCATCATTCAGTATATCGGTCGAAAGGAAGAAATCGCGGTGAATATAGTGCCGACGCGTGGTGGTGCGGGAGCTCGCCAGGCCGTCTTGGGAGGGCATGTCGATATCGGCTTTTCTGGCTCCAACGCGCTGCCGATGCATGAAGACGGCGCACTGAAAGTCGTCGCAGCACTGAACCCTGATGGGATCGTTGAACATCCGGATATCCCGAAGCTTGCTGACCTTTACGGCGTCGCAGCGAATGAAGCGGCTGTCTTCTTTGGCCCCAAGAGCATGGATGCAGATGCGCGTGCTAAACTGGAAGCTGCTTTGGCTGAGGCCGTAAAATCTGAAGCCTTCGTGGATTTCGTGAACAACAAGTTCCGTGGCTTCGAAACCTTCCTTGACGGTGACGCCACCGCAGCCTCAATTGCTGCGGATGCCGAAGCCTACAAGGACCTGATGGCGGCCATCGCGGAATAGTCCGGTGGCCAACCCCCAACACTCCCCCCGCTCCACTGGCCTGAAAGGGCCGGTGGGAATCAACCAGGACCTGATCCTTGGCCTTGCCATCGCGGTCTTTGGCCTGACCCTGATCTTCTGGGTCATCCCAACACAGGTGAACGACAAGGGCAGTTTCGGGCTTCCACCCAGCCTTGCCCCCCGGGCACTGGCTTGGCTAATGGTGGCGATGGGCACAATACTGGCGGCGCAGAACTTGAAATTGCATAGCACCAGTCCTCGGCGCGGGCTGCATCGAAAGGACATTGTTTACCTGATCGCTTCGGTTCTCGCAGTCGCAACCATGCTGGTTTTGATGAAGTGGATTGGTGCATTGGTTGACCGTCCCTATGCCGGGTTCCTTGTCTCTGCGCCCATCGGGTTGACCTTGTTCACCTTGCTGCACACCGGCGTTCCGCTCTGGGCTTACCTGTTCAATGCCGTTGCTGCCCCAGCGGTAATTTATGTCGGGTTCTGGTGGGGGCTGAGCTTGCCTTTGCCCTAAGATATCCTCTGAGGAGTTTCCAATGGACACCATTCTCAATGCCCTATCCGATGCGCTGTCGTTGACCACATTCCTGTCTGTCGCCATCGGCGTCTTCATCGGGATCGTGATCGGCGCAATCCCCGGGCTAAACGCTCCAATGGCGATTGCTGTGGCAATTCCGCTGACCTTCACCATGGCCCCATTGGCCGCCATCGGTATGCTAGTCGGTGTGATGAAAGGCGGCGAATTCGGTGGTGCCATCGGAGCGATCCTGCTTAACACCCCAGGTGAACCACATTCCGCTGCCACCACGCTTGATGGCTACCCGCTTGCGAAATCGGGTAAACCACGTAAAGCGTTGCAAACAGCGCTCTACTCTTCCGTTGTTGGTGACAGCTGTTCTGACCTCGTTCTGATACTGTTGGCCCCATCTCTGGCAATCTTTGCACTCAAGGCCGGGCCTGTGGAACTTGCGGCGATCTTGATCATCTCGTTGACCTTGATCGCCTCGCTTTCGGGTAATTCGCTGCCAAAAGGCATCTTCGCCGCCGCTCTAGGGGCATTCCTGGCCACTGTTGGTGTCGATCTCGAAACCGCCTAGCCACGCTTGACCTTTGGCCACATCGAACTGTTTGATGGGTTGCCGCTGGCCGCAGTTGCGATCGGCGTGCTGGCGGTGCCCGAAATCATCATGCGCTTGCAGGAAGGAAGGGAATACCGCCATCAAAAGATCGAAGAAGTGTCAACCGAAGTACAAATTGATCGCATCACACTATCTGAATTTTTGGACCTAAAGAAACCCATCTTCCGCGGCGCGGGAATCGGCACAGCCATTGGTGCGCTGCCGGGCCTTGGAACCACACTGGCCGCCTTTCTCAGCTATGCCGCCACCAAACGTTTTTCTAAGGAACCGGAAAAACTTGGCTCCGGTGCTCTGGAAGGTATCGCAGCAACCGAAAGCGCCAATTCGGCCGTGTCCGGGGCCAACCTGATCCCGCTTCTGACCCTTGGTATTCCCGGCAACCTAACCGCCGCTCTGCTGGTTGGGGCCTTCATGATACATGGCGTCACGCCGGGGCCGCTGATCTTTGAACGCGACGCACAATTGATTTATGGTTTGTTCGCGGCAATGATCATGGCCAATATCCTTGTCCTGATCATCGGTAGCCTCGGCCTCAGAGCCTTCGCCCTGATCGTCAAGGTGCCGCCTTACGTGGTCTACCCCATCGTATTGTTGCTTTGCATCGTCGGCATCTATGTCAGCCAAGGCGGGTTCTTTGCAGTCTGGTTGATGCTGGGCTTTTCTGTCCTTGGCTACATAATGGCACGGCTGGAAATCTCGGTCGTCTGCTTTATCATCGGCCTTGTTCTCGGACCCATGATCGAATTGTCGATCCGCCAGTCAGTTATTCTTCTCTCTCGCAACCCGACGGCCATTTTTGACCACGTCTTTGCCCTCACCCTCGTTGTCGGTACACCTTTTGTCGCTTGGATCCTGATCCGTGACCGAGCGCGGCTGTCGGACGGTTAACCGGAAGGAATTACCAATGAAAACGCCTTATACCCCTGATGCAAAAGGCCCACTCCACGGGCTGCGCATAGTTGACATGACCAGGTTCGCCGCGGGCAACATGATGACGCATATGCTTACTGATTTCGGAGCTGAAGTGATCAAGATTGAACGCCCCGGCAAAGGCGATGATTTGCGCCGGTTCGGCGAGGCTGAAACCTGGTGGAAAGTCTATGCGCGGTCGAAGAAAAGCATGTCGCTTAATATCCGAAGTGAAGAAGGGCGCAAAATTCTTCTAAAACTCTTGGAAACCGCCGACGTTCTGACCGAGAATTTTGTGCCAGGTACGCTGGAAAAATGGGGGCTCGGGCCAGAAGACCTTTGGAGGCGCAACGAGAACTTGATCATCGCACGGGTTTCCGGTTGGGGGCAAACGGGGCCTTATGCCCACAAACCCGGGTTCGGCAGCCTGATCGAAGGCATGTCCGGCTTTGCCGCTATGACTGGTTGGCCCGACAAGCCGCCACTTCTGCTGCCCCTGGCGCTAGCAGATATGATCGCAGGGTTGACGGGTTTTGGTGGGGTTCTTGCTGCCGTCATTGCCCGGATGAATGGAGACGCCAAGGGACAGGTAATTGATCTGTCCTTGTTTGAGCCCCTGTTCGGTATCCTTGGCCCTTGGGCGGCGGCGTACGAGGCCACCGGGAAAACGCCACACCGGCAGGGCAACAGCAGCGACGTGGCCGCGCCGCGCGGCCTTTATCCGACAAAAGACGGCAAGCACATCGCGATGTCGGCTTCGATGCAATCTATGTGGGAGAAGCTGGCGCAGGCGATCGGAAGACCCGAATTGATCGAAGATGTGAAATACAAGACTTCGTTGGCCCGCATCGAAAATTCTGCGGAGCTGGACCAGATCATTGCTGATGAGATGCAATCCCGGACGCTAGACGAAAACCTTGACTACTACGAGTCTCAGGGCGTGACCGTAGGCCCAATCTGCGACATCTCTGACCTAATTGACCATCCCTATATCCGTGGTCGCGGCGTGTTGCAAGATTTCGAGGATAAAGATCTGGACCGGTTGCCCATGCATCAGGTTTTCCCCCGCCTCAGCGACACTCCGGGCACCATCCGCACCCCAGCTCCCGAGATTGGGCAGGACAATGCGGCACTCTTGTCTGAACTTGGCTATGATGCCGACGCACAAGACAAATTGAACGAAAGAGGTGTTCTTTGATGTGGCGCTCTTTCCTATTCATCCCCGTTCTGGAAGAGCGGTTCATTGCCAAGGCGGCAGATCGCGGCGCTGACGCCGTCATCCTTGACCTTGAGGCCAGTATCGCTGCTGACCGAAAGCCGGAGGCGCGCGCAACCTTGCCAGATGTCGTGGCGCGTTTGTCGCCACAGATCGAAGTGACGGTGCGGATCAACCCGCTGTGGTTAGAGGCCATCCGCGACCTTGAGGCCTGCGTCATCGACGGCGTCACGACATTGCATCTTGCGCGTTCCGAAAGCGCCGAAGATGTGGCGGCGATCGACGGCATTCTGTCCGAACTGGAGATGGAACGCGGCCTGCCGACAGGCAGGATCAGATTCATTGCTATGCTCGAATCTCCGGGTGCGGTTCTGCGTGCCGAAAGCATTGCGCTAGCGTCGCCCCGGATGGCAGGGCTGACCCTAGGTGTAGAGGATTACGCGACTGCCATGGGCAGTTCTGCGAGCGATACTTTGCTGCGGCCTGCCGGGGCGCAGGTGATTCAGGCCGCTCGAGCCGCTGGGGTGGAACCGCTGGTCGTCCCCAGTTCGATGGCGGATTTCCGGGATTTCGACGCTCTAGAGTCGGCAGCAAAGTACGCTCGGCAACTGGGGTCATCCGGAGGATATGCGGTGCATCCGGGACAGGTGAACGTGCTCAACCGTGCATTCACCCCGACCGAAACAGAAATTGTCTGGGCTACCCGTGTACTTGCCGCCGCTGTTGAGGCGGCAAAGGCCGGAATGGGAGTGTTCCAAGTCGACGGGCAGATGATCGATCTACCGCTAGTGACCAGAGCGGAACGGATCATTCAGCAGAAATCTCGGACTTAAGACGCATTTTCACAATGGCGATGCAGCCTCAGCCTGTTCCGTCAGCCTGCCACATGATCGCTAGGCATCCGCGAGTTTTTCAGTTGGGTTGACCCAATGATCGGCTGCCGCTGGTGGAGCCATTCTGCCGAAGGTCAAAAATGCGATTTTCCACTATCGGCCATAGTGGAAAGTTCTTGGTTTCCGGCTCTTCCGGTTTGGGGACCTTTGATAGGAATGAACGGCTGCTTCGGTGACGTTGGCCGCGATGCGGCGAAACAAATGTCGCGCGATCAAAGCGATGCTGCGTTAGCGAAGGTGAAAAATCCAAGGTTCGGTGTGTCCCGCATAGCAGTCGTTGCAGCATCATATAGAGAGTGTGGGTTCAAGCGTGTCTAATTGGTTGGCCTGCTCTGCCTGACATAACAAGCCGAGGTCTCCGCCCTAAAACCCTTTGCGGGCCCGCAATGCAGCCGTAATTGTGCCGTCGTCTAGGTAATCCAACTCGCCCCCGATCGGCACACCTTGGGCCAGCGAGGTGACGGTACACGTCCCTGCCAACTCATCGGCGATGTAATGCGCGGTGGTTTGTCCGTCGATGGTGGCGTTGAGGGCGAGGATGATTTCTGTGACGCTTTCTTCGCGCACGCGGGACATCAGCAAGGGGATGCGCAGTTCTTCGGGGCCGATGGCATCCAGCGCTGAAAGCGTACCGCCAAGCACGTGATAGCGCCCGCGAAACACCGCCGCGCGCTCCATCGCCCACAGGTCCGCCACATTTTCGACGACGCAAATCTCGCCAGTGGCGCGTTTTTCAGAGGCGCAGATGTCGCAGATCGTGCCCGTGCCGATATTGCCGCATTTCACGCATTCACGGGCATTTTCAGACACGGCTTTCATCGCGTCCGCCAGTGGGCCCATTAGGCGCCCACGCTTTTTGATCAGGTGCAAAACAGCACGACGCGCAGAGCGCGGCCCAAGACCTGGCAGCTTGGCCATCAGATCAATCAGCGCATCAATGTCTTTGCGGCCCGCGTCCATATCCGTGGCTTAAAACGGCATTTTGAAATCAGCCGGAAGGCCAAGGCCTTCGGTGATTTTCGCCATTTCAGATTGCGCCTTGGCAGCGGCTTTGGCTTGCGCATCTTTGATCGCGGCCATGATCAAATCTTCGACCACTTCCTTTTCATCAGGGTGAAAAATGGAGGGATCAATATCAAGCGCTGTCAGGTTGCCTTTGGCATTGGCTGTGGCTTTCACAAGCCCCGCGCCGCTTTCGCCCACAACAGTGACGTTTTCAAGCTGCTCTTGCATGTCAGCCATATCTTGCTGCATCTGCTGCGCTTTTTTCATCATGCCGGCCATGTCGCCGAGCCCACCAAGTCCTTTGAGCATGCTGCTCTCCTTATCTATTTTCCCTTGCGA
Source organism: Pacificibacter sp. (assembly GCF_039769035.1). Taxonomy (NCBI): domain Bacteria; kingdom Pseudomonadati; phylum Pseudomonadota; class Alphaproteobacteria; order Rhodobacterales; family Roseobacteraceae; genus Pacificibacter; species Pacificibacter sp. Next base: position 3,158 of record NZ_JBDMZG010000106.1, on the reverse strand, counting down.
GATACGATCTCAACAGCAAGGTTTCAACCACTCGACCCACGACGGATCAGTCTTCTTCGAAGGGGTCCCATTCGTCTTCCACCTCGGGCAAAGCCTCAACAGCCGCCTCAAGCGCGATAGCCTCTGGCGTGCGGATTTTCGAGATCTTTGCGTCAGGGAACAGTTCAAACACCTTGGCCACGATGGGGTGCGCGACGGCTTCGGCCTCAAGCGCAATCTTGGCGGCGTTGGTCACTTCGTAAATCGTCTTGGTGCCCTCGGGTGCTTTGGCAATCGTCACGCCCCAGCGTACGCCTGTAAAGGAATGCAAGCGGCTGGCCAGACGAGCGGCCAAGTCTTGCGGCGCATCATCTGCAGGTTCGAATTCGATGCGGCCAGGGGCGTATTTCGCCAAGCGCACGTAGTTTTCGATCTCGATCAGCAGCTTGGCGTCGCGGTGGTATCGCACCAATTCGACGACATCTTCAAAGCGACCAAAACGCGCAAGGTTTTCTTCTGGCGCTTGCGCCAAAGCGGGTGCCGTAGCCCCGCCGGACATGGTCGGCCCATGGGTGATTTGCCCGCCCGACATAGGCTGGCCAGACGCGGTCACAGACCCGCCGCCTGCGTGCGATCCTCCGCCACCGCCGCCAGAGGGCGGACGGGGTGGTGGGTTATTGTCATTCAGTTTGCGCACCAAATCGTCTGGCATCGGCAGATCGGCCACATGCGTCAGACGGATCACGGCCATTTCAGCGGCCATCATCGCGTTGGGGGCGGCTGCGATTTCTTCCAGCGCTTTGAGCAGCATTTGCCACATGCGTGACAGCACCCGCATTGGGATTTTTTCGGCCATAGCCAGTCCGCGCGTGCGCTCGTCAGGGCCAATGGTGGGGTCGTCCGCGGCATTGGGCGTGATCTTGATCACTGACACCCAATGGGTGATATCGGCCAGATCGCGCATCACCGCCAAAGGATCAGCGCCATCGGCATATTGCCCACCGATTTCTTCCAAAGCACTTGCCGCATCGCCCATCATGATCATGTCGAACAGGTCCAACACGCGACCCCGATCCGCCAGACCCAACATGGCGCGCACTTGCTCAACCGTGGTTTCGCCTGCGCCGTGGGAAATGGCTTGGTCCAACAAAGACTGCGCATCGCGGGCAGAGCCTTCAGAGGCGCGGGTGATCAGCGCCAGTGCTTCGTCGGTGATCTCGCCTTTTTCCGCGTCCGCAATGCGGCGCAACATGGCGATCATCACTTCGGGTTCAATGCGACGCAAATCAAAGCGCTGACAGCGCGACAGCACCGTCACAGGAACTTTGCGAATTTCGGTGGTGGCAAAGATGAATTTCACATGCGCGGGCGGCTCTTCGAGCGTTTTGAGCAGCGCGTTGAACGCACTGGTCGAGAGCATGTGCACCTCATCGATGATGTAGATTTTGTAGCGCGCGGACGCTGCACGGTAATGCACGGAATCGATGATTTCGCGGATGTCGCCCACGCCAGTACGGGACGCCGCATCCATTTCCATCACATCCACATGGCGCCCTTCGGTGATCGCCACACAGTGTTCACACTTGCCGCAAGGGTCGGTGGTGGGCTTGCCGTTGCCATCTTCGCCGATGCAGTTCATGCCCTTGGCGATGATCCGCGCGGTGGTGGTTTTGCCGGTGCCACGAATGCCCGTCATGATAAACGCCTGCGCGATGCGGTCTGCCTCAAACGCGTTCTTCAGCGTCCGCACCATAGCGTCTTGGCCAACAAGATCGGCAAAAGTTTCGGGGCGGTATTTACGCGCAAGAACCTTATAGCCTGTGTCCGTCTCGGTCATGTGATGATCCCTTGCTCACTTGAGATCAAAGTAGAGGGGCAGGGGCTTGCCCGCAACCCGCGTTTACTCAATCTCGCCGCGTCGGACGCGTTTCGCTTTGAACGCTGAACGTTTGAGCTTGCTAAACTTGCGCCCACGCTCTTTGGCGGTGGCGATGCTTTCGGTGTTTTGCGTGTCTTCTTCGCGCAGCTTTTGCCAGCGATCGACGCGATCTTGGGTCAATTCGCCTGTCTCGATGGCATTGCGAATGGCGCAGCCGGGCTCGGTGATATGTTTGCAGTCGGAAAACTTACATTCCGCCACTAGATCGGTGATGTCCTCAAACAGCGTGGCGATGCCAGCAGCGGCATCATGCAGCGCCAATTCGCGCATGCCCGGCGTGTCGATCATCCAGCCGCCCGCGTGCATCAAATGCATAGAGCGCGCGGTGGTGGTGTGGCGGCCTTTGGCGTCATCTTCGCGGATGTCTGCGGTCAACAGGTCTTCGCCCGTCAATGTGCGCCCGATGGTGGATTTGCCCACACCTGACGAGCCGACCAGCGCCACGGTTTGCCCCGCGCCGCACCAGTCGTTCATCTTGGCCACATCATCTGCATCTTTGGCATTGAGCGTCACAGCCTGCACGCGGTTCGAAATCGCCAAAGCGCGCTCAATATAGTCTTGCGGATCGCCCAGCGGCATATCGGCTTTGGTCATCACGATGACAGGCGTGGTTTCGGCCTCGATGGCCAAGGCGACATAGCGTTCCAGTCGCGCCTCGTTAAAATCGGCATTGCAAGAGGTCACGATAAACAGCGTGTCGATATTGGCTGCGATCAATTGCGCTTGCGACGTGTGCCCTGCGGCTTTGCGCGAGATCACCGACTTGCGGTCCAAAACACGGATCAGGCGTTCGCCATCGCTGAGCACAAAATCCCCCACAGCCATATCCGTGGCTACGTTGTCGCCGGACAGGGCCAGATCAATGCGTGCGCCCTGCGGATCGAGCCCGATCACGCGGTTGCGGCGGACTTCGGTCAAACGCACAGGTGCAAGCTCGGCGGCCTCAATGGCGCTGACTTGATCAGCGAAATGATCGGACCAGCCGAGGGCGGTGAAAAACGGGGTCATTTGAATGTGCCTTTGAACATGCGGCTATAATGCCCAAGCGTGTCGGAACGGCAAGCGGTAACGGGTTTTCGCGCGCACAGTCTTGGCAAACGTGGCAGATCTACAGTGTGGGGATTTAGGTGAGAGGCTGGACATCGACCCAAACGGGACTCGTTGAGGCTGCTTCCTTCCGGACCTGACCTGGTTGGCGAGGCGCTCGCCCGCGCCAACCTCTCAAGGCATCACATAAGTG
>NZ_JBDMZG010000105.1:0-8908 GCF_039769035.1 Pacificibacter sp. | reverse complement strand
GCAGAACTGACAGGACCGCACGGCAATCGCCCTTTGGCCGCGCGCAAAGGCGTTGCCCTAAAAGATGCTGTTATTTTCACCACTTTCCCAGAAGTTGGCACGCCTGATGATCGCAAAGGCTTTGACGCCGTGGCCTCACAGTGCAAACTGACCCGATACGGCATGGATTGCTATGCCTATGCGCTTTTGGCGGCGGGTCAGATTGATCTGGTGATCGAAGCAGGCTTGCAGCCATACGACATTTTGGGCCCTATTGGCGTAATAGAAGCCGCAGGCGGTGTTGTGACGGACTGGCAAGGCAACGCGGCGATCGGCGGCGGCCGGGTTGTGGCTGCGGGGTCTCAAGCGCTACTGGTGGACGTTTTGGACGTTCTGAAAGAGTATTAAAATACGGCGTGTGATTGCTGGCGTCTGATGCCGCGAAATCATGCATTTTGAAAGGCACTAAGATGCATCCTTGTTTCATTATCCGTGGTGCCGATGTTCTAGTTACAATGGACGACACGCGTCGCGAAATCAAAGGCGGTGATGTCTTGGTGCGCGACGGCGTGATCGAAGCGGTCGGCACCCAGCTTTACGACGACGACGCGCAAATAATTGATGCGCGTGGTTGCGTTGTGACGCCTGGATTGGTCAACACCCATCACCATTTGTACCAAACGTTGACACGGGCCGTGCCTGAGGCGCAAAACGCGCTGCTGTTCGGCTGGTTGCAGCGGCTTTACCCAATTTGGGCGCGGTTCACGCCCGATCACATGCGTGTCTCGGCGATGGTCGGATTGGCTGAACTGGCGTTTTCTGGATGCTCTTTGACGTCAGATCACTTGTACCTCTACCCCAACGGGTCGCGTTTGGAAGACACCATCGATGCGGCCCAACAGGTTGGCATTCGGTTGCACGCGACCCGTGGCGCGATGAGCATCGGGGAAAGCGACGGAGGCTTGCCGCCTGACAGCTTGGTTGAGCGCGAAGACGTCATTTTAAACGACAGCATCCGTGTGATTGATGCCTTCCACGATCCAAAACCTGGCGCGATGATACGCGTCGGTGTGGCGCCATGTTCGCCGTTTTCGGTCTCTCGCGAGTTGATGCGTGATGCGGCCATTCTGGCGCGTGATAAAGGCGTGATGATGCACACGCATTTGGCCGAAAACGACGAAGATATTGCCTATTCATTGGAAAAATTCGGATGCAGACCCGGTCAATACGCGCAAGACCTTGGATGGACAGGTCCAGACGTCTGGCACGCACATTGTGTCAAACTGGACGTCTCTGAAATCGAATTGTTTGCCAAGACGGGCACAGGCGTGGCGCATTGCCCCTGTTCGAACTGTCGCCTTGGATCGGGCATCGCTCCGGTGCGCGCGATGCGCGATGCTGGCGTCAACGTGGGATTGGGTGTGGACGGGTCTGCGTCCAATGATGCCAGCAATTTGGTCTTAGAAGCGCGCCAAGCCATGCTGTTGCAACGCGTGATGAATGGCGCTGACAACATGAGCCCACGCGAAGCTTTGGAAATTGCCACACGTGGTGGTGCTAAGGTCTTGGGGCGTGATGATGTCGGCCAACTTGCTGTCGGCATGCGCGCGGATATTGCAATTTGGGATGTGTCAGATATTGAATCCTCGGGCAGTTGGGATCCTGCTGCATTGTTGCTTGCCGGGCCAACACAGGTCAAACATTTGATTGTGGAAGGCAAACCTGTCGTTAAGGATGGTTGGCTTACAACGGTTGATATCAGGCGTGTGCTGGACAGACAGTCCGATTTGGTGCGCGATCTTATGGAGGCATAATATGCCTCAAACCGCTGTTGAGACTTTGATGAGGATCCGATTGAGATGATGAAAACCACAGTTATGTGCCTGTGTGCCGCACTTGCGTTAACCGCATGCCAAAGCCAATCCGGCGCAGGCATTGCGATGGTCGACCCAGTACCGGTTTCTCGCGTGAATACCTCTATGGATATTGAGGGGCAGATATTGGCCTCCGTCAATGCAGAGCGGGCGCGTAAAGGATTGCAACCTTTGGTCTATAACAGGTTGCTGACACGTGCTGCGCTCATTCACGCCCAAGATTTGGAGCGCAGTGGGATTTTCTCGCACACGGGCAGCGATGGCAGTACAGCCGGAAAGCGTGCGCGCCGCGTGGGTTATGACTTTTGCATCGTTGGTGAGAACCTTTCCATGGGGTACGCGTCTCTTGAGGCGGCCATGCAAGGCTGGATGACGTCCAAAGGCCATCGCGACAATATCTTGAACCGCAGATTCACCGAGATCGGCATCGGCATCGCTGAAGGCGCGCGCTACGTCACCGTCTTTGGCAGTCGCTGCTAGCCGCGTTGGCCTAAGAGCTGCGCATAGCACGCCCCATTACATAGGTTTGTGCAATCGCGCGGTCGTCGCCCATCATGATGGTGGGAAAGACCGATTCCCAGATGGTTTGCGCCCGTGAAGATCGCTGCGCAATGGCGTCGGTTGAGGCCAAGTCAATCACCGTCAAATCCGCTTCAAGCCCGACGGCGATGCTGCCGATTTCGTGTTCAAGATGAATGGCCTCGGCAGAACCACGCGTTGCGAGCCACAACAGCTGCGCAGGGTGCAGCGCCGTGCCACGCAATTGACCGATCTCATAGCTGGCCGCCATGGTGCGCAGCATTGAAAAGCTTGATCCGCCACCGGTGTCTGTTGCCAAACCAACCCGCAGCCCATCGGCTTTGCGCGCGGCCATGTCAAACAGGCCGGACCCTATGAACGTGTTAGACGTCGGACAATGGATCAAGGAACTGCCGCTGTCTTGCAGACGGGCAATTTCGCGTGGCTCCAAATAAATCGCATGGCCAAACAAAGCGCCTTTGCCGATCAGACCGAATTTTTCATAGGTATCCAGATAGTCGCGCGCCTCAGGATAGAGCGACTTGACCCATTCAATTTCATCGGTCTGCTCGCTCAAATGCGTTTGCATCAGGCAGCTTGGATTTTCCGCCCAAAGCGCGCCGAGCGCCTCAAGCTGTTCTGGCGTCGATGTGGGGGAGAACCGCGGCGTGATCGCATAGGTGGCACGCCCGTTTTGATGCCAGCGCTGCAACAATGTCTTGGATTGGTCATAAGCCGATTGTGCTGTGTCGCGCAGGCCTTCGGGGGCTGTGTCGCGATCCATACAGGTTTTGCCCGCCACAATACGCATGCCGCGCTTTGCTGCCGCTTCAAACAGCGCATCAACAGATTCGGGGTGGATGGTGCAAAATGAGGTGACAGACGTGGTGCCATTGGCGAGCAGAAAATCGAGGTACAGGTCTGCGATGTCGCGCGCATAGGTCGCATCACCGAAACGCTGTTCTTCGGGGAAAGTATAGGTGTTCAGCCAATCAATCAGCCGTTTGCCCCACGAGGCGATGATGCCAGTTTGCGGGTAATGTGCGTGGGCGTCGATAAACCCAGGCGTGATCACTGCGTCGCCATGATCGGTGAGCATGGCATTGGGATATTGCTCTCCCAGCGTCTTAATGTCCGCGATTTTTGCAATGCGCCCATTTTGGATCAAAACCGCGCCATGCGCCACTTTCACGGCGTCTTCGGGGGGCATGAAAAATGGATCACCATGAAAGGTAACGATCTGGCCAGCGATGATGCTGTCTTTTGCGGCAAGGGTGCCCATATGTGCTCCAATATCTGTTACCTAAATCTATGCGGATGATTTTCTAAGGTAAATCTATCTTGCCCCTGTTTCTTAGGTCCATCGTGGCGTAATGTCTTTAAAACAGGCAACACCAAGACCGCGAGTGCATTATGGTCGAAGATATCGCAGTAGAAGAACATCACGACGCCCCTGAAGAAGATGCCTACCGGCTGAATCCGAAGTTGATTTCGTCGATTCTATATACGGTTGAAACGCACGATCAGGCGCAACTTATTGCGCTGATGGAACCGCTGCACGCGGCCGACATCGCCGACTTGTTGGAACAAGTGAACGCATTTGATCGGCGGCGCATTGTTGAGCTTTACGGTCGCGAGTTGGACGGTGAAATTCTGTCCGAGGTGGATGACGGTATCCGCGAAGAAGTGATCGCGCTTATGCGGCCAGATGTGCTGGCCGAAGCGGTGCGCGACTTGGAAACCGATGATGTCGTCGACATTGTCGAAGACCTTGAAGAAGACGCGCAAGAGGTGATTCTGGCCTCGCTTGCGGATGCGGATCGTGTCGCCGTTGAACACTCACTGTCCTATCCGGAGTTTTCTGCAGGCCGCTTGATGCAGCGCGAAATCGTGATGGGCCCTGAACACTGGACCGTCGGTGAAGCGATTGACTACATGCGTGAAGCAACGGGGCTGCCGGATGATTTTTACCACATGGTGATCACCGATCCTTTGCTGCATCCGATTGGTCATGTGACCTTGGGCAAAATTCTTGGCGCGCCACGTACAACAATGCTGCGCGATATTTTAGAACCGGGTTTTCGCACGTTTCGCGCGGATGAGAGTGAATCCGACGTGGCCTATGCGTTCAACCAATACCACATGATTTCCGCGCCGGTCTTAGACGAAAATGACCGCGTTATCGGTGTGATCACCATTGATGACGCGATGAATGTTTTGGATGAAGAACACGAAGAAGATATCTTGCGCTTGGCGGGTGTGGGCGAAGGGACGCTGGCGGACCGTGTGCTTGATACCGTCAAACAACGCCTGCCGTGGTTGGCGGTGAACCTTGCCACTGCGATTTTGGCCTCGATGGTGATTGCCCAGTTTGAAGGGACGATTACGGCCTTGGTGGCTTTGGCTGTGTTGATGCCGATTGTGGCCTCTATGGGCGGCAATGCGGGCACCCAAGCTTTGACAGTTGCGGTGCGCTCCATCGCCACGCGCGATTTGACCGGTGCAAACGTCTGGCGTGTTATTCGTCGTGAAGTTCTGGTTGGGCTAGCCAATGGTCTTATTTTTGCCGTGATCATGGGGATTGTTGGTCTTGTCTGGTTCGGCTCGCCTGCGCTGGGCGGTGTGATCGCGGCGGCGATGGTGATCAATATGGTCGTGGCAGGCCTTGCGGGCATCGGCGTGCCGGTCTTGTTGGAACGCGTGGGGATTGACCCTGCGCTGGCGTCTGGGGCGTTTGTGACCACAGTGACTGACATTGTGGGGTTCTTCGCCTTCCTTGGGCTGGCCGCGATGTTCTTGTTGTAACGGCGATGGGCCCTGCGTACGAAAGGCGACAGTTTGTCTGACAAAAGCGTTGATTTGAAAGCGATTGCACGCAAACGGGCGTTTGCCCAACGGGCTCTTGCGCATGCGCAAGACCAAGACGGCAGTGTTTCTGAGCAAGCCAAAACCGTGCTTGTGAACTTTCTTGAGCCTTATTTTGGCAAAGTCGTTGCGGGCTATATGCCGATCCGATCCGAGATTGACCCTTTGCCAGCAATGCATCACCTGTGGCGCCATGGACCTGTTGCAGTTCCCATCGTGGAAAGCGCTGCGGCCCCTTTGCGATTTGACACATGGACGCCCGATACGCCGATGGAGGCGGGGGCCTTTGGAGCTATGGTGCCGCGCACGTCCGTGCCGATCGTGCCCGATGTGTTGATCGTGCCATTGGTTGCATTCAATCGCGCTGGGCACAGGCTTGGATATGGCGGTGGCTTTTATGATCGCACCTTGGAAAAACTGCGCGCCGAACAGGACGTCTTGGCGGTTGGTTTTGCCTATGCGGGTCAAGAAATGGCTGATTTTCCGATTGGCAAGTATGACGCGCCTTTGGATGCCATTGTGACCGAAACCAAAGTTTTTATCTTATAAACGCTTCATTGCGGTGGTTTGCCTGTGTTGCAGGGCTTGCGTTTTAGGGGCAAGGGCGAGTAAGCCGTGGCCATGAAAATCCTATTCCTCGGCGATATCGTCGGTCGCGCTGGGCGCGATGCGGTGATCCAGCGGCTTCCAACTTTGCGCAAAGAATGGAAGCTCGATTTTATTGTGGTCAACGGTGAAAACTGTACCAACGGCATGGGGCTGTCTGCCGATCATGCCAAGCAGCTGCTTGCCGCAGGGGTTGATTGTTTGACCTTGGGCGATCACGCCTTTGATCAGCGCGACATGATGCAGTTTTGCGAAAATGAAACGCGGATCATCCGGCCGATCAACTTTGCCAAAACAGCGCCTGGGCGCGGTGTACGCATCTTTGAAGACGCGCGCGGGCGGCGTATTTTGGTGGCGCAAATTTTGGGCCAAGTGTTCATGAAACGCGCCTTTGATGATCCGTTCTCTGCCCTTGATGAAGTGTTCACGCGTCACAAACTGGGTGGTCAAATCCAAGCCGCGCTGATCGATGTGCACTGCGAAGCCACTTCTGAGAAAATGGCCATGGGGCATTTTTGCGACGGCAAGGCGTCTGTCGTAGTGGGCACGCACACGCATGTGTGTACGGGCGATGCGCAAATCTTGCCGGGAGGCACGGCGTATTTGACCGATGCGGGCATGTGCGGCGACTACAATTCTGTGATTGGGATGGACAAAGCCGAGCCATTGCGCCGCTTTGTGACAGGCATGTCCAAAGGCCGCTTTGAGCCGGCAAAAGGTGAGGCGACCTTGTCTGGCGTTTACGTGGAAACAGACGACAAAACTGGACTTGCCACGCGCGTTAAGCAAATCCGCCACGGTGGGCGCTTGGAACAAAGCCACCCGTAAGCCGTTAAATCGTCCAAGAGACAGCACAAATTGTTCACGATTGTGGCGCAGGCTGCATCGTGGCGCATTTTGCCGCTTGTAGTGTGGCGACCTGTGCGTCCATTATGGCTTGGTTGTGAAACAAGTCTTTGAGGTCGCATGGAGATTTTTCATTTTGATCCGATGACGCAAGCGATTGTGTCTTTGGTGGTGGTCGGAATCATGTTTGTGCTGTTTGTGCGCGAAATATTCCCCACCGAAGTGGTCGCCCTTGCGGGGGCCGCAATGATGATTGTCTTTGGCATTTTGCCTTACGATGCTGGGCTTGCCGTTCTGTCCAACCCTGCGCCTTGGACCATCGCCGCGATGTTTATCGTCATGGGGGCTTTGGTGCGCACCGGTGGATTGGAATGGTTTACCTCTCTGGCAGGGCGCTCCGCCGAGAAACGCCCCAAGTTTTCCATCGCCATGCTTTTGGCCGTCGTTGTGGTGTTGTCCGCTTTTGTGGCCAATACACCAGTGGTTGTTGTGATGATCCCAGTGTTTGTTCAACTGAGTTCCAAACTGGGGCTGACAGCATCCAAACTTTTGATTCCTTTGTCCTATGCCGCAATCATGGGGGGGACGATGACCTTGATCGGGACCTCAACCAACCTGTTGGTTGACGGTGTTGCGCGGGCCGAAGGGCTTGCACCCTTCACGATTTTCGAGGTGTCGATCCTTGGCATGATCATTGTGGTTTGGGGCATGATTTACCTGTACTTTGTCGGGCGTCATCTGTTGCCCGAGCGAGAAAGCTTGGCCAATATGCTCAGCAGTTCTCGTTCTAAAATGAAGTTTTTCACCGAAGCCGTGGTGCCGCCAGAAAGTAACTTGATCGGTCGCGAGGCACTGACCGTTCAGCTCTTTAAACGTGAGGGTGTGCGCTTAATCGATGTTGTGCGCGGCGACACCTCCTTGCGTGATGATCTTAAAAGCGTGGTGCTTGAGGTTGGGGATCGCATCATTTTGCGGTCTCAAATTGCCGAACTTCTAAGCCTGCAACGCGACAAATCCCTCAAACGTGTCGACCAAGTTTCTGCCTTTGAGACCTCGACAGTGGAAACCTTGATCACCCCAGGCTGTAAAATGGTGGGACGTTCTTTGGGATCTATGCGGTTGCGGCGCCGGTACGGTGTTTATGTTTTGGCAGTGCATCGTCGCAATCAAAACGTTGGGCAAGAGATCAAGAACTTGGTCGTGCGCGTTGGTGATACCTTGCTGCTCGAAGGCGCGCCGGCTGATATCCAACGATTGGCCGCGGACATGGACATGGGCGATGTCTCCAAACCAACTGAGCGCGCCTATCATCGTTCGCATGCGCCGATTGCGCTGGTGGCGATGTTTTCCATCGTTGTGCTGGCAGCACTTGGGGTTGCACCTATCTTGATGCTGTCTGTTGTGTCCGTCGCGATTGTTTTGATCACGCGGTGTATCGATGCCGAAGAGGCCTTTTCCTTCGTTGATATTCGGCTGTTGACCTTGATTTTCTCGATGCTCGCTGTCGGTGCCTCTTTGCAGGCCTCTGGCGCTGTTGCGATGATTGTGACGGCCATCGCGCCATTGCTTGAAGGGATGCCGGTCTTCTTTGTGATTTGGTCGGTTTACCTTTTGACTTCGGTTTTGACGGAACTTGTGTCCAACAATGCGGTTGCTGTTGTTGTCACGCCGATTGCCATCGCACTGGGCCAACAGATGGGGCTTGATCCTCGTGGTCTTGTGGTCGCCGTCATGGTGGCCGCATCTGCCAGCTTTGCCACGCCCATCGGATATCAGACCAACACCATGGTTTACGGGCCGGGGGGCTATAAGTTTACCGACTATATGAAGGTTGGTATTCCGCTGAACCTGTCCATCGGGTTGCTGGCCTCGGCTGTTATTCCGTTTTTATGGCCGCTTTAAGGCCTTAACACGTGCTTTGCGCCAATAGAGCACCCCCATGGCCTTGCAGGTCAGGGCGCGCATCGCCTATACGGGTGCAAAGCTGAAATTCTAGTTCGGAGGCTCCTCATGGCAGGCCACTCAAAATGGGCAAACATCCAACACCGTAAAGGTCGTCAGGATAAATTGCGCTCGAAACTCTTTTCAAAGCTCGCCAAGGAAATCACCGTGGCCGCCAAGATGGGCGACCCTGATCCCGACAAGAACCCGCGTTTGCGTATGGCCGTGAAAGAGGCCAAGTCTCAGTCCGTTCCAAAGGACGTGATCGAGCGCGCGAT
>NZ_JBDMZG010000104.1:0-6300 GCF_039769035.1 Pacificibacter sp. | reverse complement strand
GGGCCTTTGGGCACCTTTGCAGTTAGATGGTGGGGTAGCATGCAGTACAATCTGATAACTCTGAAAATGTTTTTGACCGTTGCCAGAACGGGGAGCATTTCTCAAGCATCTGAAGCTGAGAACATAGCTGCTTCAGCCATTAGCAAACGCATCTCAGATTTAGAAGATCAGATTGGAACTCCACTGTTTTATCGGCAAACACGGGGGGTTGAGTTGACACCAGCGGGGCATGAACTCGCCCGGCATTCCTCGAACCTATTCCGATTGGTGGAACGTATGGAAAACCAGATGCATGATTTTGCAACCGGAGCTAAAGGTTCAGTTCGTATTGCGGCAAATACATCAGCAATCACGCAATTTCTTCCTGAAGATCTGGCTGGTTTTGCAGAGAATTACCCAGATGTAAGGATTGACCTGAGTGAGAGAACCTCTGAGGAAATACTTACCGCCGTACGAGATGGTTTGGCAGATCTAGGAATTTTTTCGGGGATGGTCGAAGAACCAGAATTGGAGGTTCTTACCTATCGTCTTGATACATTGGTGGTGGTAATGGGCAAGGAGCATCCTTACCGGCCTGACCATCCGGTTAAATTCGCTGAGTTTGCCAAACTTGATATGGTGGGTTTGCAAAGTGGCAGCTCATTGCAGGCTTTTCTGGAGGTGTGTGCCGGTGAACAGGGGCTGACACTTAAAACGCGTGTTGAAACTCTTAGTTTTGATGGTGTGCGTCGGATGGTCGAAGCCGGTCTAGGTATCGCAGTGCTGCCACTCGGAGCCGTCGAACCTTACCTCGAAAGTGCCCAGTTGCGGATGCAGGAAATTGATGAAGATTGGGCAGTTCGGACGCTCAAGCTTGCCGTTAAAGACTTGAGTGCAGTGTCTAACGCCGTTCGAGCCTTGGTGGAGCATCTGATCGCCCAAAATTTGACTGACAAATAGTTCAACTTTTCTTTCCAATCGGTGTCAACCGCTACATTGGGGCATCACTGACCGGCCAAAATTTGCCTTATTAACAGGTTTTTGCTCACTTTTTCATATTGCCATCCCTAACGGTGATACCCCCATTCGGAATTTGAGACTCCTGAAAGCGGCTATCCAAGCGTTACCCATAGTTTGTACTTCAAAAAAAACCCTATGGGAGGATAAGATGAAAAGAACGTCCAGAGTAATTACCAGTGCTGCTATACTTGCTTGCGTCGTGGCCACAACGGCATACGCCGAAAAGATCAAAATTAATATGCCATCGACATTCGCTGGTTCACTAACTCAACTCGGTACAGCCGGTGTACGATTTTCAGAAACTGTAAATTTGATCTCTGGTGGCGATATTGAGGTTAAATTCTATGATCCGAACGCTCTGATTCCACCATTAGAAATTTATGACAATGTATCCACTGGAGCGGTGGATGCAGGTTGGTCAACCTCGGGTTATTGGGGGTCTAAAAACTCGGCCTTGAACTTGTTTGCTGCCGTACCTTTTGGTCCAGGCCCAGGTGAATATCTGGCATGGATGTGGAATGGGGACGGTGAAAAGCTTATGAACGAACTTTACCATCCCGTAGGCATCCACGGACAAGTTTGCGGCATCGTCTCGCCGGAAACCTCCGGCTGGTTTAAAGAAGAAATTAATTCAGCAGAGGACCTGGCAGGGTTGAAAATGCGCTTTTACGGCCTTGGTGCCTTGGTGATGCAGAAAATGGGTGTCGACACCCAGCTTCTAGCCGGTGGCGACATCTATCCGGCGTTGGAGCGTGGCACCATCGATGCAACCGAATTCTCGATGCCTGCAATCGACCAGAACCTTGGATTTTATAATCTGGCCAAACACAACTATTTTCCCGGTTGGCACCAACAGTCGACCATTCAGGAACTTCTTGTGAATAAGGCCGTTTGGGACGGCATGACGGATCAGCAACGTGCGATCATCACGACGGCATGCCGCGCGACTGTAGCAACGCAGCTAGCAGAGGGTGAAGCCATTCAAGGCAAGGCGCTACTTGAAATGCGTGCTGAAGGTGTGACGACCCACCGTTGGCCAGATGAATTCCTCGACACGCTTGAGGCTGAATGGGACGGGATTGCAGTTGGGATGGCTGCGGAAAATCCCGATTTTGACCGGGTGTGGAAGAACCTTCAGGCATTCCGTGCTGACTACAAAGTCTGGAAAGATCTGGCCTACCTCGATTGATGGGCTGAGATTAATCAAAGAACCCGGCTGACAGTCAGCCGGGTTTACTCATTTTCAACTCGAAAAACTAAGGAAGGGGTATCCAATGGAAAGCGCTTTGACGGTCAGCCGCGCAATCGACGCGTTTCTCTGGGTTATGGCCAAGATGGGCGCTTGGTGCGCGCTGCTTCTTGTACTCGTTGTCACCTATGACGTGACTACACGTTATCTGGGCGTACCCAAGGTGTTTGGATTGACCTCAACAATGTTGCAGGAATCGGAGTACTGGCTGCATAGCTTTCTGATCGTTTTGGTCGTGGGCTATGCCTATACAAAACAATCCCACGTGCGCATTGATTTGATCCGAGAGAATCTGTCGGACCGTACCAAGTACATGATCGAAGTGGCGGGCATCCTGCTTGCATTGATCCCCTATTCCTTTCTGGGGGCCTGGTTGTCCTGGCCCTATGTCGTTCGGTCTTTCACGTCGGGTGAGATTTCAAAATCTCAAACCGGTTTGACAGACCTGTGGATCCTGAAAAGTGGGTTGATTATCCTGTTCGTTCTAATCGGACTGGCTGGGATATCCCAACTCATTAAGTCAATCGCAGGACTGGCCGGAAGGCTTCCTGATGACATGAAAGCAACGACAATCGGGGGTGGTCACTGATGGGCATTATCGAACTCCTCCCGCTGTTGATGTTTGTTGCTCTTGCGTTCCTGCTGTTCAGCGGCTTTCCGGTAGCCTGGGTTCTGGGAGGCGTTGGTCTGGGCTTTGGCCTGATTGGTATTGTCGCAGATGAACTTAACTTCATTCAGTTCTCCACACTGCCGTCGCGTATTTTCGGCGGTGTCATGGAAAACCTTATCCTGACAGCGATACCGATGTTTGTGTTCATGGGCACGATGCTGGAGAAATCTGGAGTTGCGCGCGACCTTTTGAACTGCCTTCAAATTCTGATGCGGCGTGTTCCGGGCGGTCTTGCACTATCTGTGACCATCATGGGAACCATTCTGGCTGCTACCACCGGCATCATTGGGGCTTCTGTCATCATGATGAGCCTGCTGGCCCTGCCGATCATGGTCGAACGCAAATATGATCACGCCCTTGCAACCGGCACAATTGCAGCCTCCGGGACGTTGGGCATTCTAATCCCGCCGTCCATCATGTTGGTGATCATGGCGGACTTGCTGTCACGTTCAGTGGGCAACTTGTTTGTGGCGGCGGTCTTCCCCGGCCTTATTCTGGCGACGCTTTATATGGGCTATATCGTCATTCGCTGTTGGATAAATCCGTCTTTGGCACCGCCAATATCTGAGGCTCTAGGCCCGCAAACGCGTGGTGGCATAGTGGTCATGATCCTGCGCAGCTTTGTCCCACCTGTCATCCTGATCGGCATGGTGCTTGGCTCGATCCTAGGGGGTGTTGCAACCCCGACAGAGGCGGCTGGCGTTGGGGCCTTAGGCGCGATCTTACTAGGGTTCTTCAATCTGGTGATCCTGCCCTCGATGGGTGTTAAGGACTTCACACTTAAGGGGCCAGATGCCAGCACGCAATCTGCCACCGTTATTGCTACATCTTTGTGGAGAAAGCTGGTGCAGTTCGAACGCACGGTGTCCGGCGTGGTTGACAGTACGGCACAAACCAATGCGATGATCTTCGGCCTGTTCGTCGGCGCGACCTTCTTTAGCTACATCTTCCGCGCGCTTGGAGGTGATGATCTGGTGATCAGTACTGTTGAGGCGATGGGTCTTGGCCCATGGGGTTTGTTGTTCCTACTGCTTGGTTTGGTCTTTGTGTTGGGGTTCTTCTTTGACTGGATCGAGATCACGCTGATCGTGCTGCCCGTCTTCGCACCCATTATCGCACAATTGGATTTTGGCGATCATGTCTCGCGATTTGATGTCGTGTATTGGTTCGCAATCCTGATTGCCATCAACCTGCAAACCTCGTTCTTGACGCCGCCCTTTGGTTTTGCGCTCTTTTACCTCAAGGCGGTTGCGCCGCCGGAAGTAAAGATCCAACAGATCTATCGCGGCATCATCCCATTTGTGATATTGCAACTGTTTGGTCTGACACTAGTGATCCTGTTTCCAGAGATCGCGCTTTGGCTTCCCAGAGTGTTGCTCAACTAAACATATGATTGATTATATTTGGCAGGTGCGGCACCGTTGCGGCACCTGCCTTGTCGTTTGTGAGAAAGCTATTGATAGCCGAAACTCTTCCATTGTTTCTGTTTGTACTGGCTGGGTTGTTTTCGCCTGGCCCGAATGTCGTCATGTTGACCGCATCGGGTGCAAGGTTCGGGTTCAGGGCTACGGTTCCACACCTGCTGGGCGTTCCGTTTGGGACTGGCATGTTGGCCGCTGGAAGCGCGCTTGGGCTGAGCACACTTTTGTTGACCTTACCGGCACTAAAACTGCTGTTTCAAATAGGGGCCGCTCTTTGGATTTTGTGGCTGGCATGGCAGACAGCCTTGGCAGGGCGCACCGAAAGAACACAAGACCATGGGTGCCCATTTACTTTTCGTCAGGCAGTTCTGTTTCAGGCCGTAAATCCCAAAGTCTGGGCGATCACGCTTGCGGCCTCAGCAGGATTTGGCATTGGGCTTGCCCCCCATCAAGAAGCACTGCGCTTGTTCGTTGTTTTCGCGGGCATCAATTTGGGTGTGTGCCTGTTTTGGACAACACTTGGCCATTTGCTTTCTGATTTCTTGCGTTACGAAAATGTTTGGCGCGCTTTTATGACTTTGATGGCCGCATTGATGGCCAGCACAGTCATTCTGATATTTGCTTAAACGCGACATCGGATTAGCGCATGATGAAGGGATTGGCGACCGCGGAAGCCGTTGAAATCATAATGCTCTTGGTTTGTAGATACTGGTAAATCGCGTTCTGGCCGTTCTCACGACCCAGTCCGGAATTCTTGTAACCGCCCAGCGGGGTCATGTAGCTGATCACGCGGTAGGTGTTTGCCCAAATGGTCCCCGCCTGAAGTCGTTCCGAGAAATGTTTGATCTTGCGAATGTCCTGCGTCCACACCCCCGCAGCAAGGCCATAACTGCTGTCATTGGCGATGCTCAGCGCTTCATCAGCGCTGTCAAAGGGAATGACAGACAGAACTGGGCCAAATACCTCTTCCTGTGCAATGCGCATGTCGTTGCGTACTCCGCCAAAGATGGTGGGTTCCACAAACCAGCCATTCCCCAACTCTGGCCGGTCGGGTCTGCGGCCGCCCATCAGGGTCTCCGCGCCTTCGCCTTTGGCGACGTCGATGTAGCCCAGAACCTTTTCCAGTTGTTGCTCGGTCGTGACCGGACCCACCTGGGTGTCAGTATCCATCGGGTCACCTATCCGCGCGGTTCTGGCGAGCTTCAGTAATTTGTCGAGGAACGCGTCATGGACACTGTGCTCGACCAACAGGCGTGATCCGGCGATGCATGTTTGGCCCGAGGCGGCGAAAATGCCCGAGATTACGCCGTTTACAGCATTGTCCATTTCAGCATCGGCAAAGACGATATTGGGGGATTTTCCACCCAGTTCCAGCGTCACCTTCTTGAACGTCCGCGCGGCGACCTCTGAGATAAGCCTTCCTGTCTTTTCAGAACCGGTGAAGGCCACTTTGGCGACATCTTCATGTTCGACTAGGCTGGCACCGACTTCTGCACCAAATCCTGTCACCACGTTGAATACACCTTTGGGCAAGCCAACCTGATCCACGATCTTTGCCAGTTCCAATGTCGAGGCCGAGGTGAATTCCGACGGCTTCGCGATAAACGTATTGCCAGCCGCCAACGCCGGAGCGAGTTTGTAGGCCAACAACAACAACGGCGAATTCCACGCGGTGATACCAACACAGACACCCAGAGGCTCATAACGGGTGAAGTTCAGCATATCGGGTTTATCAATTGGGATTACGCTGCCTTCGATTTTGTCGGCAAGACCCGCGTAGTAATAGAACCACTCGGGCACGTATTTCAGCTGAAAGAACATTTCGTTGAACAGTTTGCCGTTGTCCTGAACCTCGGTGCGGGCCAGCGCCTCGGCGTTATCGGCAATCAGGTCACCCAGCTTGCGCAACAAATGTCCGCGATTGGTGGCTGTCATGCCCGTCCAATCGTCCGAGCGAAAGG
>NZ_JBDMZG010000014.1:0-2649 GCF_039769035.1 Pacificibacter sp. | reverse complement strand
CCGAAATGTTGGGCCACTGGCACCGCATTGAAGGGCCCGTGATTGGTGGCGAACAGCGTGGGCGCGAATTGGGCTATCCAACAGCCAATATGTCCGTTGATGGACTACATTTGCCGGCCCTTGGTGTGTACGCCGTAATCTTTGACGTTCTCGATGGTCCACACGCAGGCACATACCACGGCGCGGCCTCTCTTGGGGTGCGCCCGATGTTTGGGGAAAATAAACCCAATATCGAAACCTTCGTGTTCGATTTCTCTGGTGATTTATATGACGCTCAGGCCTCTGTCGCGCTGGTCGCGTACCTGCGCGGAGAAGAGAACTTTGATAGCCTTGAGACCCTGATTACGCAAATGAATGCCGACTGTGCTCAAGCGCGTGAAATTTTGGGGGCCCTATGACCAAATTTGCCGCCAAATTTTGGGAGCGTAAGCCGCTAGCAGAAATGAACCCAGCAGAATGGGAAGCGCTGTGTGACGGCTGTGGCAAATGCTGCCTCAACAAGTTGGAAGACGAAGACAGCGGCGAAGTGGCCCTGACCAACATCGCTTGTCGCCTATTGGATGACGCGACCTGTCGCTGCGTACATTACGAAAACCGCCACCAATTCGTGCCAGATTGCATCGTTTTAAAACCTGAAAATCTGGACACTCACGCTTATTGGATGCCCACAACCTGCGCCTACCGTTTGCTGTGGGAAGGCAAGCCATTGCCAGAATGGCATCCTCTGGTGACGGGAAACCCCAATTCCGTGCATGAGGCGGGCATAAGCATTAAAGGGCAAACCCTATCCGAATTTGATATCCCAGAAGAAGATTGGGAAGATCACATTATCGAGGAACCAAAGTAATGTTTTTTGCATCCGACAACGCAGGCCCTGCCCTACCTGAAGTGATGCAAGCCCTGGCTAACGCCAACTCCGGCTACCAAATGCCCTACGGCAACGATACCATCATGGACGAGGTCCGCAGAACCCTGCGTGATCTATTTGAAGCGCCAGAGGCCACGATATATCTAGTCACGACTGGAACGGCTGCGAACGCACTGGCCTTGGCCAGCTACACAGAGCCGTGGGACACCATCTTTTGCTCACCCGTTGCCCACATCCATGAGGATGAATGCAACGCACCCGAATTTTACGCAAGCGGTGCCAAACTCACCTTGGTGCCTGGCTCCGACCGCATGACGCCCCATGCCCTGCGCGCCACAATCACAAACGAACAAAACCGCGGCGTCCACGGGCCACAACGCGGGCCCGTATCGGTCACACAAGTAACCGAACAAGGCGGCGTTTATAGCGTTGAAGAAATCCAAGCGCTCTGCGCCTTGGCCAAAGAATTCGACCTGCCCGTTCACCTAGACGGCGCACGCTTTGCCAATGCTCTTGTTGCACTCGGCTGTACGCCTGCTGAAATGACGTGGAAAGCCGGCGTTGATATAGTCAGTTTTGGCGGTACTAAAAATGGCTGTTTGGGTGTCGAAGCCGTGATCTTTTTTGAGCCCTCCAAAGCATGGGAATTTGAACTGCGCCGCAAACGCGGTGCGCATCTATTGTCCAAACATCGCTACCTTTCGGCACAAATGTCAGGATACCTCAAAGAGGACGCTTGGCTAAAGGCAGCAACCAAAGCCAACGACAACTGCACCCATCTGCTTAGCGGTCTAAAAGCGAATGGCGCAAATATCCTGCACTCTGTTGATGCAAACATCATCTTCGCCACACTTCCACGCGCAGTGCACCAAAAGCTATTGGGCAGTGGCGCGGTTTACTATGTGATGGGTGGAGATGTAGACGCAGGTGATCCAGACGAGCAATTGATGGCGCGATTTGTGTGTGATTGGTCTCTTAGCACGCAGCAGATCGACCAGTTTATCTCACTCTTCTAAAGCACCTAAAAACGCGCGAATGACGTCCGCCACCTGTTCGGGGTGCGTTAGCGGTGCCATGTGGCCTGCACCTTCAATGCTGGCGCTGGTGGCATAAGGTAAACGTCGCGCGATTGCTTCATTGATAAAGCCTGCGACCTCATTTGACGCACCACCTTTGATCAACAAAGCAGGCATTGTTGCGCGCGCGAACATATCGTTCTTCAGCAATCCCGCGCTGTCCGCTTCCAAGAACGGCGCACTGCCAACAACAAAATCAATACGGTCGGTCATATAGCTGCGGGCACGCAGTGAAAAATCGGCCCATTTGGTACCATCGCCCCAAACACGATTAAAGCAACGTGCAGCCGTTTCGCGGTCACCTGCGGCCCAAGCCGCATTGAATTCCACGTTCACATCAAGAGCCGCAAACATTTCGTCAGGATAGTCCGCAATCGCGGGCGCAAAATAGACAGGTTCAATCATTGTCACGCTGCGCACCAACTCTGGATGCTCCATCGCCAACCGCATGGCAACAGTTGCGCCAAAGGAATGACCGATCAAATCCATCGGTTCTGTAAGCAACGCGAGGCCCATATCGGTGGCTACGTCATGCAAGTCACCCGTGCCATCCCAATCACCAGATCGGCCATGGCTTGGAAGATCATAGGCAACAGCAGCCAATTGATCCGACAACGCCCCCATCAGGCCCGTCAACGAACCCGAGTGCGCAAGCGAACAGTGGATGGCAAGGGCCTGACGCGGCCCCTGCCCAAATATACGTGT
>NZ_JBDMZG010000103.1:0-8118 GCF_039769035.1 Pacificibacter sp. | reverse complement strand
TGACAACCTGCCGGACAATGGCCGTGTTGTGCGCGGCGTGGTTTTGGAATTGGCAGCTTTGATGTCCGACGATTTGGCGGCTTGGATCGAAGCAGAAGTGAAATTCCCGTGCACAATGGTCGACCGCATTGTGCCCGCCACAAAGCCAGAAGATATTGATGCATTGGGCGAACTCATTGGCAAATATGACGCTTCACCTGTGATGATGGAACCGTTCCGTCAGTGGGTTGTTGAAGATGATTTTGTCGATGGCGTGCGGCCTGATTTGGGCGCTGTGGGTGTGCAACTGGTTGAAAACGTCACCGCGTTTGAAGATATGAAACTGCGCTGCCTCAACGGCACGCACTCGTCACTGGCCTATCTTGGGTATTTGGGCGGATTGGAAACCATTTCCGACACCGTGGCCGAACCAGCCTATGCCGCGTTCGTGAAATCCCTCTGGACCAATGAAATCATTCCAGGCCTGACACCGCCCCAAGGCGTAGATTTGCAAGCCTATGCGGATGAGTTGTTCGCCCGTTACGAAAACCCTGCGATCCGTCACCTGACGTGGCAAATTGCGATGGATGGCAGCCAAAAACTGCCTCAGCGCATTTTAACTCAACTTGAAAATGGTCTTGAGGCCGGACGCCCCATGTCTGGTTTGATTTTGGCCGTTGCTGCATGGATGCGTTATGTTGGCGGCGTTGATGAAAACGGCGCTGCGATTGATGTGCGTGACCCCATGGCGGAGCGTTTGAAGTCGTTGAGTGATGCTGCGGCGACAAATGAAGACAAGGTGCAAGCATTGTTGTCCGTCGGAGAAGTTTTCCCCGATAGTTTGCGCGAAAACGATACCTTTGTGGTGGCCGTGACGGCTGCATTTGACGGTCTCGCAACGCAAGGCGCGCGGGCAATGGTTGGAGCAGTGAAATGATTGAATCTTGGCGCTGGTATGGACCACTCGACAAAATTGAATTGAACCAAATTGCTCAAACGGGTGCGCTTGGTATTGTCAACGCGCTGCATGAAATTCCGTACGGCGAAGTCTGGACTGAAGAGGCCATCGCACAACGTCAAAAGATGATTGCGGGGGCAGGGCATGGGCAAAAATGGCACGTTGTTGAAAGCTTGCCTATTCACGAACGCATCAAACGCGGTGAAGGTGATTTGTCCGAGTTGTTCGCAAATTATCGCCAATCTATGGCCAATTTGGCAGCTCAGGGTCTGACCACGATCTGCTACAACTTCATGCCTTTGATCGATTGGACACGGACGCGACTGGATCACCCGCTTAAAAATGGTGGGACGTCTTTGCGGTTTGAACAGGTGCAAATCTGCGCGCTTGAATTGTTTATGTTGGAACGCGACGGCGCTGAAAAAGACTTTACGCCTGAAATTATTGCCAGAGCCAAAGCATGGTTTGATGCCTCAACAGAGGATGATCGTGACGCGCTTGTGGCCGCCATTATGGCCGGTCTTCCAGGGGCGTATGATCGCTACACTGTCGCGTCGATGAAAGAGGCGTTGAAGTTGTACGATGGCATTGGCCGCGACGAAATTCGTAGCAACTACGCGCGCTTTTTGGATGAAATTATTCCGGCCGCGCAGGATTTGGGCATGCGCTTTGCTGTGCACCCTGATGATCCGCCCCGTGATATTTTTGGCCTGCCGCGTGTGGTTTCAAATGCTGAAGATATTGCTTGGATTTTTGAGCAACAAAAGGCTGTCGAAAATGGCCTGACCTTGTGTTCGGGATCCTTGGGCGCAAATCCTGCCAACAATGTGCCAGCAATTGCGCGCGAATTTTCTGAACGCATTCATTTCGTGCATCTGCGCAATGTCGCCAAAGATGCGGATGGGTCTTTTGAAGAGGCAGCACACCTTGAAGGCGACACTGACATGGTTGAGCTGGTGTCCGTTTTGCTGGGCGAAGAAACCGCGCGCAAAGAAGAGGGGCGCGGCGATTGGGAATTGGTTTGGCGCCCAGATCACGGCCATGAAATCCTGTCGGACATCGGATCGGGTACTCATCCTGGGTATCCATTGATCGGGCGTTTGCGCGGTTTGGCCGAAATGCGCGGTGTGATCAAAGCATTGTCACATAAGCACGTGCAATTTACCTAAATGATCCACCAGAAATGTTTAGAACGGCGTATCCTTTGGGGTGCGCCGTTTTGTATTGGGGAATGGCTATGAAGAAGAAAGGTCGCGGTCGCGCAGCGCTTTTTCCCTTGATTTGAGGCGATACGCCGATGGTGGCTGCCCCATATACCGTTTGAACATGCGGCTAAAGAAGTATGCATCTTGATATCCGACGTTCGCGGCGACTTCTTTGACGGATTTCCCCAGCATCAGCTCGTGCATGGCGTTTTCCATCTTTTTAAGTTCAAGAAATTTTTGCGGGGTTTGGCCGATGCGGTCGCGAAAGGCGCGGCGAAAATAGTCATCGTTGTAAGGGGCACGATCTAATGTGCGCTCCAAGATGTCTTTTTCCAATGGTTCCGCAGCAAGGCGGGCCGCAGCCAGCATAATGTGGAGCGACAGAGCATCTTGTCCTTCCATGGCGCCAACGGCTTTTCGCGCCAGCCAACAAAAGCGGCTTCCAAGTATTTTAGCAAAATGGTCATGAACATATGGTGTTGTTGCAGCGTCGTTGACGTCGCTGGCGCCGTGTCATGATAATGTTGCACCATGGGGCCAATGATATGCCAATCGGGAATAGTGGCGGTGGGCAGCAATGTCATTTGGCCGATCATGTCCACTGTGCCGAACAGTTCGAGTGTGAAATGTTGAGCAATGCCAGTGTAGCGCTCGGTTGATGTCGATTGCCCGATAAAGCGGGTGCCAGCAGGGGCTAGAAATGCTTGTCCGGGTGTGAGCGAAAAGTAGTTACCGTCGATTTCGTATTTGCCCGACCCTGTGAGGCAAATCATGAGATCATGAACTTGGTTTGATTTATCGACTCGCCAAGTCGGAGCATGCGACATTTTGATGACTGATCGTGCCAAACGCAGACCCACTGCATGGGTTGGAATGCCTGAAAATGGGTTAACTTCGTTTTCGTCCATCTTTTCCTGTCTTTCCGTTCATTCAGCCGCCGCTTTCAAACTGGCATATTAGTTTACAAGGGAGTCAACTGAAATGCGGAAGCCGTAGGACAGTTTTACTAGATAAAGGGGGGGGAAGAGATAGGTTTTCCTATGTCAAAAGCTTACGAACTTTTTTGATGTAGAAAATCTTCCTTTGCAAAGATGAAGAATTTCGAACAGTCCACTCAGCGCGCTACAGGCGCAGCCATCAGATCACGGGATGACCTGTGATGGGGGGGGCGAAAGCAAATACATGGGACTGGCCTATGTAATGCCTTATGTGATCGGCTTGCTGATCTTTACGGCATTTCCCTTTGGCTACTCTTTTTATCTCAGCTTTACCGATTACAGTCTTATGTCCGAGCCCACATGGGTCGGCACAAAGAACTACGAAAAGCTGTTCACCCGGGATCGCACGTTTGAGAAACCTCTCAATGTGACATTGCTATATGTCTTCTTGACGGTTCCGCTCAAGCTGATCTTTGCTTTGTTCATCGCGGTGATTTTGAACTACCGGCTCAAAGCCATCGGGTTCTTCCGCACAGCATATTACGTGCCATCCATCTTGGGCGGGTCCATCGCGATCGCTGTTTTGTGGCGCTACATATTTGCAGACACTGGTCTGGTGAATATGGGCTTGGCTGTCTTTGGGATTGAAGGCGTCAACTGGTTCGGTGACCCGACAAATGCCTTGTTTACCATCACGCTTTTGCGCTGTTGGCAGTTCGGTTCGGCAATGGTCATCTTCTTGGCGGCACTGCAATCCGTGGACAAGTCGTTGTACGAAGCTTCGGCCATTGATGGCGCCAACAAATGGCACCAGTTCCGCTTTATCACCTTGCCGTTGATCACACCGGTTATCTTTTTCAACTTGATTATGCAGACAGTGCAGGCGTTCCAAGAATTTAATGGACCCTACATCATCACCGAAGGTGGTCCGCTGAAATCAACCTATCTCTTGCCGCTCTACATCTACGAAAAAGCCTTTAAAAACTTTGACATGGGCTACGCCTCTGCCATCGCTTGGGTCTTGTTCGTGATCATCATGGTGCTAACCGTCGCGGCCTTCTGGTCATCAAAGAAATGGGTTTACTACGCTGGCGACAAGCGCAGCTAGGGGAATGACATGACAGATACATACACTCCCGATATCGAAGTGCGGGCACGCGCACAGCAACTTAAATTGCGCCGCCGTACCGCCATCAATGCCTTCGTTCGCTACTGCGTCTTGGCGGCTGTTGGATTGCTTATGCTCTACCCGTTGATCTGGTTGATCGGCGCGTCGTTTAAAACCAACAGTGAGATTTTCACCAACCCGGGTTTCATTCCAAAAAACCCGACAATCCAAGGCTATATCGACGGCTGGCAAACATCGACGCCATACACTTTTACGCGGTTCTTCTGGAACACCTTCTTGATCATTGCGCCAAAAGTGATCGGTACAGCGATCTCGGCAACAGCAGTTGCCTACGGGTTTGCACGCTTTGAGTTTCCAGGCAAAAAGTTCTTTTTTGCCACGCTCATCGCAACGCTTTTGTTGCCGAACGTTGTTACACGTATTCCGCAATACTTGTTGTTCCGCGACATTGGCTGGCTCGATAGCTACCTACCGCTTTGGGTGCCTTCTGCATTCGCAGGCGACGCGTTCTTTGTCTTTATGTTGGTGCAGTTCCTGCGCGCTATCCCGCGCGATATGGAAGAAGCAGCCCGCGTGGACGGAACCAATTCATTCCAGACACTGATCTTCATCGTGGTGACGCTTTTGATGCCTGCTTTGATCTCGGTCTGTCTGTTCCAATTCATGTGGTCCATGAACGACTTCCTTGGCCCACTCATCTACATCTCTTCGGTTGAAAAATACCCGGTCAGCTTGGCTTTGAAACTGTCGATCGACACGACAGAAGCCTTTGAATGGAACCGCATCCTCGCGATGTCCGTTCTGGCGATCACACCGGCGCTCGCTGTGTTCTTTATGGCGCAGAAGTATTTCATCGAAGGCATCTCTTCAGGGGGGGTAAAAGGCTAATGGCACGCTTGCAGCTAAGAAACGTCGAAAAGACATATGGCAACGGGTTCAAGGCCGTCCATGGCATCAATCTAGATATCCACGATGGCGAATTCATGGTGTTTGTGGGACCTTCGGGTTGTGCGAAATCCACCACGTTGCGGATGATCGCAGGTCTGGAAACCATCACTGGTGGCGAGATCCACATCGGTGAAAAGATCGTCAACGATCTGGCCCCTGGCAAACGCGGCTTGGCGATGGTGTTCCAAAACTACGCGCTTTACCCGCACATGAAGGTCAAAAACAATCTTGGCTTTGGTCTGCGCCTTAAACGCAAGCCGAAGGAAGAGATCGCAGCGGCAACGGATGACGTGTCTGGCATTCTCGAAATCGGTGAATTGCTTGAGCGTCTGCCGAAAGAATTGTCCGGTGGTCAAGCCCAGCGTGTGGCCGTTGGCCGTGCCTTGATCAAATCACCTGAGGTGTTCTTGTTCGACGAGCCTTTGTCCAACTTGGATGCCAAATTGCGCGCGTCTATGCGGGTTCGGATCACCGATTTGCATATGGAATTGCGCGAAATGGGCCGTCCTGCGACCGTGGCCTACGTGACACACGATCAGGTTGAAGCGATGACTATGGGCGACCGGATCTGCGTGATGAAAGAGGGGCACATCATGCAAGTGGCAGACCCTGTCACATTGTACGAAAAGCCTGCGAACGCTTTTGTAGCTGGATTTATCGGTATGCCGGAAATGAACCTTGTCGATGGCACGCTTGAGGCTGGCGAAGAGGCGAAATTAACGATTGGCAACCAGACGATTTCTGGCGGCCCAACGCTTGCGGCACGTTTGACGCGCCAAAGCGGTCCGGTGAAAATCGGCATTCGTCCACAACATCTGAACTTTGTGCCAATCGGTACCGAGAACGCCTTCAACGGCAAAGTCACCGTAATTGAGTTCATGGGGCACGAGATCAATTTGCACATCGACATCGAGGGACACAGCTTCATCTGCGTGATCCCATCGGAGGAGTACGACCGATCTATCAAACGTGGCGATGCGGTGGCGGTGACGCCACTGGTTGAACGTCTGCACGTTTTCGATCTTGAGAGCGGACTGAATGTCTCTCTCGGCGGGGAGGACGCGTAGACGCGCCCCAAACGATATCTCGTACCCCGTCAAATCGGGCGGGTCACGGGCACCAACATAACCAACGTTTGTACCTTAGGGAGGACTACTATGAAACGTTCCACAACCGCACTGGCAGCAGTGCTTACATTGACAGCCTTTAACGCAGGCGCAGCAGAATTGCGCATGTCTTGATGGGGTGGTGACAGCCGCCACACAGCAACGCAAGAAGCGTTGAAAATCTGTGGCGATAAATATAGCCACTCGATTGCTCCTGAGTTCACCGGTTGGAGCGGGCACCTTGAAAAAGTGACCACACAGCTTGCAGGCGGTACTGAAGCCGACATCATGCAGATCAACTGGCCTTGGTTGCCGTTCTTCTCCATCGATGGTGACGGTTTTGCTGATCTCAACGACTACGCAGACGTCATCGATTTGTCGAACCTCGGCGCGGCTCAAATCGAAGCCGGCACAATGAACGGCAAGTTGAACGGCCTTCCTGTCTCCACAACAGGACGTGTCTTCTGGCTCAACAAAGACACATACGACAAAGCCGGTGTTGCGCTCCCAACCACCTGGGACGAAGTTATCGCTGCCGGCCAAACCTTTAAGGAAGTGTTGGGCGAGGGCTACTTCCCGCTCGAAGGCACCAAACTTGACGCGTCTTTGATCGTGCAAAACTATCTGACACAGATCACTGGCAAGCCAATGATCGACAGCGCGACTCTGACATACTCGTGGTCCGAAGAAGAAATCATCCAAGGCCTCGAGTTTTACCAATCTCTGATTGACAACAATGTGCTTCAGTCCTGGAAAGATGCTGCGGCAAAAGGTAAAATGGTTCTGCACGAGGATCCAAACTGGGCGGAAGGTCGCATCGCTGGCTCCTACCAGTGGGATTCTGCTTACTTCAAAGTATCTAAGCCATTGAACAACCCAGATGCTTTGACCCCAGTTGGTTTGTTCAAAGCTGAAGGCAGCCAGAACGACGGTGTCTATCGCAAGGCGTCCATGGTGTTCACGATTTCTAAGAACTCCGACAATCCTAAAGCTGCTGCAGAAATCCTGAACTGTATGCTCAACGAACCAGAGGGTATCGATGCGCTCGGTACGTCGCGTGGTTTGCCAGCCTCAAAAACTGCCGCGGCGCGTTTGGAAGCTGCAGGTGAGGTCAACGCGATGCAAAAGCTTGGGAACTCCCAGGTTCTTGCAGCTGTGGCTCCAGGGATCTCCCAATTCAACGAGCACCCTGAGGTCATGAGCTCCATCCAAGACGCTATGGAACTCTATGCCTACGGTGAAATCTCAGCTGCTGATGCTGCATCTGATATCATCTACAACGTCACTGAAGTTTTGGAAAAATACAAGTAAGCCAAAGCTTTAAGAAATGTCGCAGGTCTTAATGGACTTGCGTCCGGGCGCCCCAAAATCTGGGTCAGGGGCGCCCAATTATTCTCACTCATTTGCGAATGGACCGTGGCGAACGCCGCGACCCATTTTGCTGCCTTAAGGATTACTATGTCGACCTCTCGCGCGCCTCTTACAGATTTTTCGCTGGCTGTTTCAGCGTTGACACCGCGCTGCGTTGTCGTTGCGCTGCGCGCAACAGGTTTGCAATTCACCTTACCTTCCGAGATGTCTTACACACTTGTCAGCCCAGCTGGCGAAAGCACTGGCACAGCAACCACAAGTGCCGTGATCTTGGACGACTTGGTGCCAAATACAGCTTACGTCTTGCGACTGGCAGGGCAAGAATTGGTCTTTTCGACGCCAGACTGTGCGGGCCTTGTTGATGCCAGTGACTTCGGTCTTTCCGAAGACGCCGCCAACAATGCAGATGCGATCAACGCCGGTGTCGCTGCGACTCCAAAAGGCGGAACACTTCGAATTCCAGCAGGGCGCTATGTGACGGGCC
>NZ_JBDMZG010000102.1:0-13822 GCF_039769035.1 Pacificibacter sp. | reverse complement strand
GGTCCGACATCGCGCGCATCACCGGATTGGTTCAAAAACGCATCGACCAAAAACGCGCCATCTAAGCGCAAGCTGATGCAGCGCCTTCGGCGTTGGACGATCTGGAAAATGCGGCAAGTCACAGGCCACAACGGGCGCATAAGAAAAGGCGCGGAGTTGCCCCCGCGCCCATTCAAATTCAAGATCGCCCGCCCTTAGTCTTCGGCAGGGATCGTCCGCAAGTGCAACTCACGCAGCTGTTCGTTCATAGGCTCGTTTGGCGCGCCCATCATCAAATCTTCTGCGCGTTGGTTCATTGGGAACAAGATCACTTCGCGGATGTTGGCTTCATCAGCCAAAAGCATCACAGCGCGGTCGATCCCCATCGCACAACCACCGTGGGGCGGCGCACCGTATTGGAACGCGTTGACCATGCCACCGAAGCGCTTGTTAACCTCTTCTGGCGGGTAGCCAGCAATTTCAAACGCTTTGTACATGATTTCAGGCGAGTGGTTGCGCACCGCGCCAGAGACCAATTCATAGCCGTTACACGCCAAGTCATACTGGTAGCCAAGCACTTCAAGCGGATCACCGTTGAGCGCTTCCATGCCGCCTTGTGGCATTGAGAACGGGTTGTGTTCGAAGTCGATTTTGCCGGTTTCTTCGTCTTTTTCGTAGATTGGGAAATCGACGATCCAAGCGAATTGGAAGCTGTCTTTGTCTGTGAGTTTGAGTTCCTCACCGATCACATTGCGCGCACGGCCCGCAACAGATTCGAACGCTTTCGGTTTGCCGCCCAAGAAGAACGCCGCATCACCAAGGCCAAGACCAAGTTGCTGACGAATAGCTTCTGTGCGCTCTGGACCGATGTTTTTGGCCAATGGGCCAGCGGCCTCAAGGCCTTCGCCTTGGTCACGCCAGAAGATGTAGCCCATGCCAGGCAGACCTTCTTGTTGCGCGAATTTGTTCATGCGGTCACAGAATTTGCGTGAGCCACCTTTTGGCGCAGGAATTGCACGGATTTCAGTGCCTTCTTGCTCAAGCAATTTGGCGAAGATGGCAAAACCTGATCCTGCGAAGTGCTCGGACACAACTTGCATTTTGATCGGGTTGCGCAGGTCTGGCTTGTCAGAACCGTACCAAAGAGCCGCGTCTTTGTAAGAAATCTGTGGCCAGTCTTTGTTGACCGGACGACCTTTGCCGAACTTTTCAAACATGCCGCCGATGACCGGCTCAACAGTGTCGAAAATGTCCTGCTGCGTGACGTAGCTCATTTCCACATCGAGTTGGTAGAAGTCGGTGGGCGAACGATCAGCGCGCGGGTCTTCGTCGCGGAAACAGGGCGCGATTTGGAAGTATTTATCAAAGCCAGAGACCATAAGAAGCTGTTTGAACTGCTGTGGCGCCTGTGGCAGCGCGTAAAATTTACCAGGGTGCAAACGCGATGGCACGAGGAAGTCACGTGCGCCTTCAGGTGAAGAGGCTGTGATAATCGGCGTTTGGAATTCGTTGAAGTCCTTGGCCCACATACGTTCGCGCAGGTCTTTCACAACGTCGGAACGCAGCTTCATGTTGTTTTGCAGCTTTTCACGGCGCAGATCGAGGTAGCGGTATTTCAAACGCGTTTCTTCAGGGTACTCTTGATCGCCGAACACCATCAAAGGCAGTTCGTCAGAGGCGCCCAGAACTTCGAGGTCGCGAATGAAGACTTCGATTTCGCCGGTTGGCAATTTGTCGTTCACAAGGCTCTCATCACGCGCCATGACGTTGCCGTCGATGCGGATACACCATTCAGAGCGGACTTTTTCCATGTCTTTAAACACGGGGCTGTCAGGGTCACACAGCACCTGCGTGATGCCGTAGTGATCGCGCAAATCGATGAACAAAATGCCGCCATGATCGCGGATACGGTGAACCCAGCCAGAAAGGCGGACAGTTTCGCCCACATTGGCCTTGGTGAGATCGGCGCAGGTATGGCTACGATAAGCGTGCATAATTCGGAATCCTTAGGTCTTGGACTAATATTTAGCCGTCGCGCTGATACACCGTTCTGAGCCGAGAAAGTCAAGCCTTGCGGGGGCGATCAGTGCCCTATCTGCTGCAATTCGCGTGTCCCAGCCCTCTTGGCCCGTGAAAACACCCCAAAGTATCGGGCAAAGCCAAGAATCACCGCCTGCAATCCGTCACGGCTTTGGTCTGCATATTTTGCGATTTGCCCGCGAAATCCGCGCGTCGTTTGCTTAAATCGCCCACGGCACGCCCGTATTTGCGGCCCATGCAATAAACACCAAAAAGAATCTCAATGGTTTGCAGGAAAAGCCCACCGCAGCCCCTTGCGCATAGGCCGCGCATCCCTATAACTCACGACAATTTGCTTTCACCGTCTTGTGCGGTGGATTGCGCCTGCAAAAATACTGGGGTCTGCCATGCCTAAAAGAACCGACATCTCCTCCATCATGATCATTGGCGCGGGACCGATTGTTATCGGCCAAGCCTGTGAGTTTGATTATTCTGGTGCACAAGCCTGTAAGGCACTGCGCGAAGAAGGCTACCGTGTCATTCTGGTGAACTCCAACCCTGCGACCATCATGACCGACCCTGGCCTCGCCGATGCAACATACATCGAGCCGATCACAGCCGAAGTTGTCGCCAAGATTATCGAAAAAGAACGCCCCGATGCGTTGCTGCCCACCATGGGTGGCCAAACAGGTCTGAACACAGCGCTTGAGCTGGACGACTTGGGCGTTTTGGAAAAATTCAACGTGGAACTGATTGGTGCGAAACGCGCCGCGATCGAAATGGCAGAAGATCGCAAATTGTTCCGTGAAGCGATGGATCGTTTGGGCATTGAAAACCCGAAAGCGGAAATCGTTGCAGCGCCCAAAGGCGAAGACGGCAAATACGATATCGCAGCCGGCATGAAAGACGCCTTTGCGGTGCTCGAAGAAATCGGTCTGCCGGCTATTATTCGCCCTGCCTTCACCTTGGGTGGCACAGGTGGCGGTGTTGCTTACAACCGTGATGACTACGAACACTTCTGTCGCTCCGGTTTGGAAGCGTCCCCGATGGCGCAGATCCTTGTGGACGAAAGCCTGCTGGGTTGGAAAGAATACGAGATGGAAGTGGTCCGCGACACAGCCGACAACGCCATCATCGTCTGTTCCATTGAAAACGTCGACCCGATGGGCGTGCACACGGGCGACTCTGTCACTGTGGCCCCTGCGCTGACATTGACCGACAAAGAATACCAACTGATGCGCACCCATTCGATCAACGTGTTGCGTGAGATCGGCGTTGAAACAGGCGGCTCCAACGTGCAGTGGTCTGTGAACCCAGCTGACGGCCGCATGGTTGTAATCGAAATGAACCCACGCGTGTCACGCTCTTCTGCGCTGGCCTCAAAAGCGACCGGTTTCCCGATTGCCAAAATCGCTGCCAAGCTCGCAGTTGGCTACACATTGGATGAGCTCGACAACGACATCACCAAAGTGACGCCAGCATCGTTCGAGCCCACAATCGACTACGTTGTCACCAAGATCCCGCGCTTTGCGTTCGAGAAATTCGCAGGCTCTGAGCCGAACCTGTCCACTGCTATGAAATCTGTGGGCGAGGTCATGGCGATTGGCCGTACCTTCCACGAATCCATGCAAAAAGCTTTGGCGTCGATGGAAACTGGCCTGTCTGGCTTTGACGAGATTGAAATCGACGGCGCACCTGAAAAATCTGCCGTGATCAAAGCGTTGTCCAAAGCCACTCCGGATCGTTTGCGCGTCATCGCCCAAGCGATGCGTTTCGGTCTGACCAACGACGAAATTCACGCCGCGAACTCATACGACCCTTGGTTCCTTGAGCGCATCCGCGAAATCATCGAGGCCGAAGCTGTGATCCGCAAAGACGGCCTGCCCGTTTCAGAAGACGGTTTGCGCAACGTCAAGATGCTCGGCTTTACAGATGCGCGCCTTGCGACACTCACAGGTCGCGATGAGGCCAACATCCGCCGTGCACGCCGCAACTTGGGCGTCAACGCAGTGTTCAAACGCATCGACACCTGTGCGGCTGAATTCGAAGCGCAAACACCTTACATGTACTCCACTTACGAGTCCCCAATGATGGGCGACGTCGAATGTGAAGCACGTCCATCAGATCGCAAAAAAGTGGTGATCTTGGGCGGCGGTCCGAACCGCATCGGCCAAGGCATCGAGTTCGATTACTGCTGTTGTCACGCTTGTTTCTCGCTCACCGATCAGGGCTATGAGACAATCATGATCAACTGTAACCCCGAAACAGTGTCCACCGACTACGACACCTCGGATCGCTTGTATTTTGAGCCGCTGACATTCGAACACGTGATGGAAATCCTGCGCGTTGAGCAAGACAACGGCACATTGCACGGTGTGATCGTTCAGTTCGGTGGTCAAACCCCACTGAAACTCGCCAACGCTTTGGAAGCTGAAGGCATTCCGATCTTGGGCACCTCGCCTGACGCCATCGATTTGGCTGAAGACCGTGAGCGTTTCCAAGACCTCGTGAACCGCCTTGAGTTGAAACAGCCGAAAAACGGCATCGCTTCTACAGATGCGGAAGCCATTGAAATCGCAGCGGAGATCGGCTTCCCGCTGGTCATTCGCCCCTCCTACGTTCTGGGTGGTCGTGCGATGGAAATCGTGCGCGATATGGACCAGTTGAAACGCTACATTTCATCCGCCGTTGTCGTTTCTGGCGACAGCCCAGTGCTCTTGGACAGCTACCTGTCCGGCGCGGTTGAGATCGACGTGGATGCGCTTTGCGACGGCACCGACGTACATGTTGCGGGCATCATGCAGCACATCGAAGAAGCGGGCGTGCACTCTGGTGACTCCGCGTGTTCCTTGCCGCCATATTCCCTGTCTGAAGACATCATCGCCGAGCTGCACCGTCAAACCCGCGCCTTGGCGCTGTCTTTGAACGTTGTCGGCCTGATGAACATCCAGTTCGCAGTGAAAGACAATGAAATCTACCTGATCGAGGTGAACCCACGCGCTTCACGCACCGTGCCTTTCGTGGCCAAGGCTGTGAATTCACCAATCGCGTCTATCGCGGCGCGCGTTATGGCGGGTGAAAAGCTCAACACCTTTGATCTGGTCGACAGCTCCAAAACCGGTCGTTTCGCGGTGAAAGAAGCGGTTCTGCCGTTTGCGCGTTTCCCTGGTGTGGACACGATCCTTGGGCCAGAAATGCGCTCCACAGGTGAGGTCATGGGCTCTGACAAAACCTTCGCACGCGCCTTCTTGAAAGCACAGCTTGGCGCTGGCACGGTTCTGCCTGAGACTGGCAAAGTCTTCTTGTCGATCAAAGACATGGACAAAACCGACGCCATGATCGAAGCCGTCACAACGCTGACAGACCTTGGGTTTGAAATCGTCGCCACACGCGGCACGGCCGCTTTCCTGAAAGACAATGACGTGACCAGCACGGTTGTGAACAAAGTCTACGAAGGCCGCCCGAACATCGTCGATATGCTCAAAAACGACGACATCGCGCTGGTGCTCAACACCACCGAGGGGGCACAGGCCGTCGAAGACAGCCGCGAAATCCGCAAAGTCGCGCTCTACGACAAAATCCCCTACTTCACCACAGCCGCCGGCGCACACGCTGCGGCCATGGCCATGAAATCACGTGGCGAAGGCGAGATCGAAGTGGAAAGCTTGCAAGAGCAGGCTGCATCGTAAACAAGCCGCGCAACACGATTTGACTATGGGCATCCTTCGGGGTGCCCATTTTCGTTTGGGGTATTCGATTGCACGGACGAATGCTCAGTCAGATGATGTTGTTGATAAATGTCCGTCATTTTTGCTTAGAAGCGTACTCACCTGACCTCGGATACTGCACACCATCGTTTCCAGCGTTTCGTGCAGGACGATTTATCTACTGTAGCCAAGTCAGACATTTCAGTGTCTACTCGTGGAATGAAAAAAATCATTTCTCGCTTCCTTGTCGTCGCTTCACCCTTTTTGGTGTCAGGTTGCGCAGAGGTTGTCATCGCAGCAGCCCCAGTCCCTGCCATTGCCGTGGGTTTAGCGGTTGAGCTTGTCAATACGCCGAAACAGCCGGTAGCGGTTGTGGACAGGTCAGGTAAACCTCTCGCGGGCACGTTGGCTGCCCCTGTGGATGAGGCAAAGACCTACCGAGTGGCGGAAAACGCCGTGGTATGTACCGGCCGCTTCCCAACTCCGAAATCCAAGAACATCGGTAGAATAAAAACAAAATGTTCCAATGGGCTTATCGGGCAGGTCCGGTTTTCGGCAACCATACCCTACAGCAACTTTGAACTCGCAGGGTCTGTGTTGGGATCACCGGCCTATGAAGACGTGCATACCCTTGAGTGCAACGGCAAACTGTCACTCAGGCCTCCAGTCGCGCCGTTCTTGATCCAGTGTTTTGACATTGCCTCACAGCCAACCGTACGCCCAACCTTGCTTGGCAACGGCACTTACAATGAATACGAGAAATCAGAAACGCGCCTTGGCGCCGCAGCGGTAAGACGCCTAAACGATGATGAATCAGAGCTAAGAGTTTGGATAAACCCGCCCGTGGAAAAAACAAACTAGACCGCAACATAAAGCTGCCCAGATAGCCTTCCTTCAACCTGCGTTAAAGAGCACGCATGAGCATTTCGCCGCAGCTTATCTGTGAGATGTCATTGCTTGTCGCCCTCAACGTACTTCGCACCCGCAGCGAAAAACCTTGACTCACGGCCCGTCGAGGCCCATACGCCCCCTATCGACATCCTATGCTGCCGCGTGAGCAGCCGCTCTGAGCTATGCTCCGCGCCGCAGGTGTCAATATCGGGCAGTACGCTGCCCATGGTTCCCACAGTCACGCAAGGGGTCCGGCAGGATAACGCGGTGCGCGCGATGCGCATTGACGGAGACCTTTCCTGCGACCTGATAAAACGCTCCTTTTGGGGCGTTCTTTTTGCGTGTGGGTTCTTCTCACAGAAAGAGATACATGACTGATTTTACAATGCTCGGCCTCAAGCCGCGCCTTTTGACTATGCTCAACCAAATGGGCCTCAAAGAGCCTACCCCAATCCAAGCCCGTGCCATCCCAGAAGTGATGAACGGCCGCGACGTGATGGGTTTGGCGCAAACAGGCACGGGCAAAACGCTCGCTTTTGGCCTGCCTTTGATGGACCAGCTTTTGGGTGCGGGCACAAAACCGAACGCGAAAACAACACGCGCTTTGATCTTGGCCCCGACCCGCGAGTTGGTGAACCAGATCGCTGACAGCCTGTTCCCGTTCATGAAAGACACACATCTGAAAATCAACCGCGTGGTTGGTGGTGTGTCGATCAACGCACAAGTCAAACGCCTTGAGCGCGGCACAGACGTTTTGGTCGCCACTCCTGGTCGTTTGATGGACCTTATTGATCGTCGCGCCATCCGTTTGGACGAGACATCGTTCTTGGTGCTGGACGAAGCTGACCAAATGCTCGACATGGGTTTCATCCATGCCTTGCGCAAATTGGTGCCGATGTTGGCGAAAGAGCGTCAAACGATGCTGTTTTCTGCCACGATGAACAAGCACATGAACGAAATGGCGCAAAGCTATTTGACGTCACCAGTGCGCATCGAGGTGTCCCCTGCGGGCAAAGCGGCCGACAAAATCACCCAAGAGGTGCACTATGTTGGTCAATCTGACAAACCTGAGCTGCTGAAAAAGCACCTGTCCGAGCACAAAGGCGAATTGGCTTTGGTCTTCGCGCGCACGAAACATGGCGCAGAGCGGATGTCCAAACAGTTGGAAGCGGCAGGGTTTAAATCCGGCTCCATCCACGGCAACAAATCCCAAGGCCAACGTGAACGCACATTGAAAATGGCGCGTGACGGCAAATTGGATGTGTTGGTTGCGACAGATGTTGCGGCCCGCGGCATCGACATTCCTTTGGTGCGCTACGTCTACAACTACGAATTGCCAAACGTGCCTGAAAACTATGTGCACCGTATTGGTCGCACAGCGCGTGCGGGACGTGATGGCAAGGCCGTGGCCTTCTGTTCACCAGCTGAGTTGGGCGAATTCCGCGCCATCGAGAAAGTGATGAAAATCACTATTCCTGTGGCGACACCGGCCTCTTGGTCTGATGATGCCGCAATGCCTGGTCCGAAACGTGGCGGCGGCGGCAATCGTCGTGGCGGCGGCGGTGGCGGTGGTCAACGCCGTGGTGGCGGCGGTGGCGGCTTTAACAAGTCCGGTGGCGGACGTCCCGGTGGCGGTGCCAAATCTGGCAAGCCTGGTGGCGGCAACCGTCGTCGCAAAGCATCGGCGTAACAGCCTAAAATACAAAACGGCGTCTCAATCGAGACGCCGTTTTTGTTTCTTAACCTGACAAAACAAGCAAACCTTAGGTCGCTTCGTCTTCCAAATGCATCTTCATCGACATCAGAACTTGTTGCAGCTCAAGCGTTTCGCGCAACAGGCGCTTGGCCTCATTGATGGTGATGATGCCATCTTCCATGGAGGCGGTGTATTCGCCCATCAACATGGCAAAGCGTTGAGACAAAGCGATAACGTCGTTGTTCACGCCCCCTTCAACGTCCTTGGAATTCTTCTTTGCCGAATTGTACGACATCGTGATCCCGCGCAATTCGGCCAAAGCAGACGTCACATGCGGATAGCTTGAGGCCGCTTCAAGCTGCGCAACAGCGTCCACTGGCATAAAGCGATCAGCGTGTTCCTCAGCTGTAGAATAGTATCGCCCCAAGGTGGCTTTCGACTTTCCAGTCAACGCACAAGCCGCTTCAAGCCCAACGTCTTTGACAAGAGCCTCAGCGTGTTTTTTAAGATAATTGCCTGCAGCATCCATCTTTAACCTCGATCCAATATCAAAAGGATTCCCGCTGGGGGGAATTCTCACTCGCATTTCCCATTATCAATTTATCTACCACATGGCAAAACCATGACAACCTGATGTTACGGGGTTTATGAGTTTTGGCAGCTGTTTTGCCAATAGGTGCTGGTCGGGTGGAAGTTTTGTGTGGTTGCGGCCACAGGTTTAGTTCGAGTTACGAGTATTGATCTTGCGTCCCTCATCCCAATTGTCCGTAAGGACGACACGAGATCGTTTAAGTTTTCCAGTTACAAAACTTCTACCCACCACATCCGATAAATTTTTCATCCCACACTCTTGATCACGCCGCCCACATTGGGCACACCCTGATCTATGGCTAAACTTTATTTTCAGTATTCGACGATGAACGCCGGTAAATCGACGTTGTTGCTGCAAGCATCGCACAACTATCGCGAACGCGGCATGGACACGTATTTGATCACGGCGCAGTTCGACAACCGTGCTGGCGAAGGGCGGATTGCCTCGCGGATTGGCATTGGCGAAGCCGCTGATACCTTTGCTGAGGGCGAAGATTTATTCGCAAAAATCCAAGCCCGCTTGGAAAAATCACATGTCGATTGCATTTTTATCGACGAGGCACAGTTCTTGTCCAAAGCCCAAGTTTGGCAATTGGCGCGTGCTGTCGATGATCTGGGCGTGCCAATCATGGCCTACGGCTTGCGCCTTGATTTTCAAGGAAACCTCTTTCCTGGCTCTGCTGCCCTTCTGGCGCTTGCAGATGAAATGCGCGAAGTGCGCACGATCTGTCACTGCGGAAAAAAAGCCACGATGGTGATCCGCACGGCCGAAGACGGTACAGTGCTGACGGCGGGCGCACAGGTCGAGATTGGCGGCAACGAACGCTATGTCTCGTTGTGCCGCAGACATTGGCGCAGTGAGACCGGCGATCAGACGCCAGAGTAACGTTTGGTCAGACAGGCGCCGAGCGCCTTAAAATTGGTCGAATTTGTAACGCTGCGTCACAAATGGCTCACACAGCGTTTGGCAAGGGTTTCGCTTGAGCAAAGGCGACCAAATTGTCGAACGCCATGAACCCCATAGATTCGCGAACCTCCAAAGCAGCGGTTCCAAGGTGCGGCAACAAGCTGCAATTTGGTAAATCGATCAACGCTTGGGGCACTGATGGCTCTTTTTCGTACACATCCAAGCCTGCGCCTGCGATCTGCCCCGTGCTGAGTGCATCGATCAAAGCCGCTTCCTCAACGATATCGCCGCGCGCAATATTCACCAAAATGGCATGCGATTGCATGTTCTTAAGAGTGTCCGCATTGATCAGATGATGGGTCTCAGGCGTTGCAGGCACCGCCAAAACCACAACATCAGCCCGCTGCATCACCGCATCAATACTGTCGAGTTGCTCGCATGGCACGTCGAACGCTGGCACCGATGAGCGGTTAAAGAACACGACATCCATGCCAAAACCGAAATGGCTGCGCTTGGCGATGGCTTTGCCAATCCGCCCCATGCCGATCACACCTAGCGTTTTGCCAGTCAGATGCATGCCCAACAATTGCGTCGGTGCCCAGCCGGTCCACTGGCCTGCACGCAGCATCGCTTCGCCTTCTGAGGCGCGCCGCGCTGTCATCAGCATCAACGTCAAAGCGATATCCGCTGTCGCATCTGTCACCGCACCTGGGGTGTTGCTGACCTGAAGGCCTGCCCCCTTGGCAGCCGCCACATCGATATGATTGTAGCCGACACCAAAGTTGGCCAAGACCTTGCACCGCAGATCGCCTTCAAACGCTTGTGCGCTGAACTGATCACCCAAGGTGGGCAAGATGGCATCATATGTCTGCAAGGCACTGCGCGCCTCGTCGGATGTCATGGGGCGTCCGGCCCGAAAGGTGGTGTCGAACTTCTCACCAATGGCGGCCTCGACGGCATCCGGCAAAGTTTGTGTAACAAGAAGTTTCAATGCAAACGTCCTCCAGTTGGCACAGAAATGGGCAAAGATTGGTCTGGACGGGCCAGCACAACTTCGCCGTCTTCGTCGGGGAAGCCAAGCACAAGCACCTCGGACATGAACTTGCCAATCTGACGGGGTGGGAAATTGACCACGGCCATCACTTGCGTGCCCACAAGCGTCTCGGGCGTGTAATGTGCGGTGATCTGCGCGGATGATTTTTTCTCGCCGATATCGCCGCCAAAATCGATCCAAAGCTTGATCGCAGGCTTGCGGGCCTCTGGGTAAGGCTCGGCGCGTGTGATGACGCCAACGCGCACGTCGACTTTCATAAAATCGTCAAAGGTGATCTCGTCGCTCATTCCGCCAACTCCGCATCACGTTGCACGGCTGCTTTGATCGCACGGTCCAAAAGTGGCGGGAAACCGTCCTCTTCATTCATCAACACGCGCAAGGCTTCAGCGGTGACGCCATTGGGCGAGGTCACATTAATGCGCAACTGCGAGGGCGACTCGTCTGCGTCCTCTGCCAAAGCGCCTGCACCTGCAACGGTGGCCTTGGCCAATTGCAAAGCCATTTCAGCAGGCAGACCCGCCGCCTCACCAGCGGCCGCCATCGCCTCGATCAGATGAAACACATAGGCGGGGCCACAACCTGACACGGCGGTCAGCGCGCGAATTTGGCCTTCATCTTCCAAACGCACCACCTGCCCCACTGCTTGCAACAGCTGATCGGCCAGATCGATTTGCGCCGCACTGGATACCGCATTGCCAACGATGCCCGTAATGCCGCGCCCAATAGCGGCGGGCGTGTTGGGCATGGCGCGAATGATCGGCGTATTGGCCCCCAGCATGTCTTCGTAAGTTTGAATGGTGATGCCAGCCGCCACAGACAAGAACACAGTGTCGCCGTTGCCCAGCGCTTGCAGGCTTGGCAATGCATCGCCCATCATTTGCGGCTTGACCGCGACCAAGACGATGGCCGGATTGCTTGGCAAATCGGTGTTCAAATGCACGCCTGTGCCTTTGAGCCAATCAGATGGGTATGGGTCCAGCACCGTGACCGAGGTGGCGGGCAAACCGTTTGCCAACCAGCCCTTAAGCATCGCCGAGCCCATTTTGCCACATCCCAACAAAACCAAGCCGCGTGTTTTTAGATCATCCATGACCCACTCCAAATTCAAGCAAAAGAAATACCCCCTGAGGGCGTCAGGGGGCAGTGTAACTTGTCTTTGGCGCTGTGCAATGCGAACCCGCAAGGACAGCGAATTTGATTTAAGCGCGCCCGTAAGCTTCGCGGATCGCAACATCCATCGCATCAATTGGCGACCGTTCGGCCCATGCAACCAATTGGAACGCAGGATAGAAACGCTCGGCCGAAGCCACTGCGGAATTGATCATGCGATCGATTTGCTTTTTGCAAGCGACCTGACCGCCATCCAGCAAAAGACCATAACGGTACACCATCAACTTTTGGTCATTCCAATAGGTGAACGAACCCGCCCAGCTTTCATCGTTCGCATAGCTCAAAACTTCGTAGATCTGTGGCAGTCGCTCTTCGGGAGGCTCCATGTCAAAGGTGCAAATCAACCGCAGTGTTTCGTCAAAGTCGGACCAAGCCAACGTGATGGAATAGGTCCGCCACTGGCCAACAACTGCCATGGCAATTTGGTCATCTGTGACGCGGTCAAAATCCCAATCATGTGAAACAGCCATGGTTTCAACAAGGTCAATGGGGTGAAGATCTTCTGTGTAGGACGATTCGTTCAGCGACATGTGCAGCCTCGCTTTCATTATCGTCTTTGGTTCTGCGGCGCTGCTCAACACCACTACCAAGACTAGGTGCCTGATCTATGGGCGGCGGATATTTTGCCGATCCATACTAGATATGGTGTGACGAAAGGGCGGAGCTGTAAAGCAAAACTTTCACGTTATCCCCAGCAATCGTGCTTACCCACAGGTAAACAGCGCAAATCACCGTATCAGCCGAGTTATCCACAAGGCTTTGACAAAATTAGAAAAATCAGGAATTTCGCAATATCGTGGATCTAGCAAACGCCTGCGAAACAGGCAAGTTTGGAATTTCCAACAAAAAAGGGGGCGCAAAACGCCCCCACCTCAAAAATCATCAGCGAAAACTTATGATTTTGTAGATTTTGCTTTGGTCTGAGCTGCCGCTTCCAACGCCTCAAGGCGTGCCGTCAAAGCGATGTTTTCTTCGCGCGCTTTTTGCGCCATCAAACGCACCGCTTCGAATTCGTCACGTGTCACAAAGTCACGATCCGCAAGCCAGCGATCCACCATGCCCTTTAGGGCAGTGTCGGCTTCGTCTTTTGCGCCTTGGGCCACGCCCATAGCATTGGTCATCAGTTGGGAAAAATCGTCGAGAATTTTGTTGCGCGTTTGCATGGGGCTCTCCAGTGCATCGTTTGGCAGGCGCGGGCGGTCAGAGTGTGCCCAGACGCGGTGCGAAGTCGTCGTTTGTTAGTATATGGGGGGAATAGCGGCAAATCACAAGGTTGACTCTCACCCAAATGCCAAGACAGATGCGCGCATGTTTATTTTGCCCGCCGCCATCCGCTTTCCCGATATTTCGCCCGTGCTCTTCACTATTGAGCTGGGCCCTATCAACTTTGCCCTGCATTGGTACGCCTTGGCGTATATCGCGGGCATTCTGATCGCGTGGGGCTTGGCGAAGGCCGCACTTAAAGCAAACCGCTTGTGGCCTGCGGCAACGCCGCCTATGGCGCGCGAGCAATTGGACGATTTGGTGTCGTGGTTGGTGCTGGGCGTTATCGTCGGTGGTCGTCTGGGCTATGTGCTGTTTTACAAGCCAGCGCATTTCCTTGCGAACCCCATCGAAATTCCGATGATTTGGCAAGGCGGCATGGCGTTTCACGGCGGCTTTTTGGGCGTGGCTGTCGCTGCGTTCTTGTATGGGCGTTCGAAAAAAC
This sequence comes from Pacificibacter sp., assembly GCF_039769035.1. Taxonomy (NCBI): domain Bacteria; kingdom Pseudomonadati; phylum Pseudomonadota; class Alphaproteobacteria; order Rhodobacterales; family Roseobacteraceae; genus Pacificibacter; species Pacificibacter sp. The sequence goes on along the minus strand of NZ_JBDMZG010000102.1, from coordinate 100 downwards.
TGCCCCTGTTGTCCTTGGCAGATCTGCTGGCGATGTCCGCACCGGTTGGGTTGCTGTTGGGGCGTATCGCTAACTTTGTGAATGCAGAGCTTTGGGGCCG